>JBLNAO010000320.1:0-3321 GCA_050259395.1 Chloroflexota bacterium | reverse complement strand
TCTTCGCTGAATGAAATTCTGGCTGTTGATCCTCGTTTTTCTGAGCTGCCTTGTTTCAGAAGTGGAAATGTTTTCAATAACAATAAAAGGCTGAATGAAACAGGAGGTAACGACTACTGGGAGACAGGCAGCGTTCATCCTCATCTCATACTCAGGGATATAGCAATGATATTGCACCCGGAACTGTTTGGAAATGGTGACAGCCTGATATTTTACAAACAGCTTAGATAACTGGAATACAGTAATGAGAGGAAGCCTTGATATTGACGGAAGAAGGAAGAGAAACTTTTCCCTGTTCCTCTTTCTTGTATCAGCTCTTATATTTCTTTTCGTTCTGGATATCTTTCTCGGATCAGTCACAGTGCATCCGGGTGATGTTGTCAGGTCACTCTTTAGCCCTTCGGGAAGTGATACAGATATTATAATCCTCAGATTCAGGATCCCGAAAGCGCTCACCGCCCTCATTGCAGGCGCAGCCCTTTCCCTGAGCGGACTTATGATGCAGACTGTTTTCAGGAACCCGATGGCAGGTCCTTATGTTCTTGGAATAAGTTCAGGTGCGAGCCTTGGTGTGGCAATCGTCATCCTTGGTTTTTCTCCTTTATTCAATACAGGAAGCATTGGCTTTGCAGGCAACTGGTTGCTGGTGATCTCGGCATGGTGTGGTGCAGGGATTGTCCTGCTTGTCATTACATACATTTCATCAAGAGTGAGAGATATAATGACCATCCTTATACTCGGAATAATGATTTCGAGCGGGATATCCGCCTTTGTTACGATCCTGCAGTATTTCAGCAACGAAACAATGCTGCGTGCATATGTCATATGGACAATGGGAAGCCTGGGAAATCTTACAACTTCCCAGCTTGAAGTGCTGGCGATAACTGTTGCAGCCGGGCTCATTACCGGCCTCTTTACGATGAAGATGCTTAATGCATTGTTGCTGGGGGAGAACTATGCCGAAAGCCTGGGTCTCAATGTGAAGCTGTCAAGAACACTTGTCTTTGTTTGCACCAGCATTCTTGCAGGCAGCGTCACAGCATTCTGCGGCCCAATTGGTTTTATCGGAATTGCCGTTCCTCATATTGTAAGGATGATATTCGGAACCTCCGACCACAGGATTTTGATGCCGGGAACTGTACTGGCAGGAGGTTCAGTTATGTTATTGAGTGACATGATATCCCAGGTCCCGGGTTCGGAGAATGTTTTGCCGGTCAACGCCATAACTTCATTTATAGGCATTCCGGTTGTGATATGGGTTATTCTGAGAAACAGGAAATATTCGGGAGTGTTCTGATGAATGAAGCTGTCAAAACGGTGATCATTGATTCTCTTCAGATAGGTTTCTTATCGGGAAGCAGGAAAAATATACTTCTTCCTCCCTTGTCCGCTTCAGCTGAAAAGGGCGAGCTTGTATCCGTCATCGGACGCAACGGCATCGGAAAAAGTACCTTGCTGAGGTCTCTTGCCGGCATTCAGGATGTCTTCGGAGGAAAGATATTCTACCAAGGCAGGGAAATTGACAATTATGACAGGCCGGGACTTGCCCGGACAACAGGATTTATTTCAACTGAACAGGTGAAAGTAAGCAACATGACCGTCTTCGACCTTGTTGCTATCGGACGTTTCCCTTATACGAACTGGCTTGGAAAGCTTGACTCTGAGGATTTGCGATCAGTTCATGAAGCAATGGAAAAATCTTCCGTACTGAAGTATTCGGGTAAATATGTTGCGGAGTTGTCCGATGGTGAGCGCCAGCGGGTGATGATAGCCCGCCTTCTTGCTCAGGACGCAGGCATTATGCTTATGGATGAACCGACAGCTTTTCTCGATATCAGGAGCAAGTTTGAAATAGTCCACCTGCTGCATCAGCTTTCACATTCACACGGGAAGACAATCATCATAACAACTCACGACCTTGATCTTGCCATAAGGCATTCCGACAGGATCTGGCTTATTCTCGATGACGGGATTAAAGAAGGATCACCGGAAGACCTCATGCTCGGAGGAATGTTCGGCCATCTTTTCGATTCATCAATTGTGAAATTCAATTCTCTTGACGGGACCTATTCATTCAATGAAACACCAAAAGGGATAATTTATGTCGAAGGTGACGCCTTTACAAAACATTGGACTGAAAGAGCAATTACGAGGGCAGGCTTTGCTGTATCAAAAGTAAAAACTCCGGATATCATATCAATAACTCCCGATCACCGGTGGATACTGACCTACAGCGGACAAACACAGGAGTTTAAATCTGTTTATGATTTAATGCGGGAAATGAATCCTGCTATTTGAAGTATTTGCGGTAGTTATCGATAAATCCACCGATATCCTCCACTGAAAGCTTTTTTGCTATTATTTTTTTGTTCCTGTCGAGAACATACACAGTGGGTGTAGCCTGTACATTATAATAATAGTCAAACCGTGAGGTTCTCTGCGGATCCCAGCCGTTTATCCACGTAAGCTTGTTTTCCTCAATGTATTTTGACCATTTTTCCTTTTCCGCCGTGGTGCAAACTGCAAACACCTCACAGGTATAATCTTTAGGCTGATCGTACCATGCTTTAAGCTTGGGTGTTGATTCCTTGCAATGACCGCAATCGGGTTCCCAGAAATACAGGATCGTAAAATCCTTTTCAATATCATCGAGGGCTACAAATATCCCTTTATAAGAATCCATAATAAGATTTTGTGCCTTTTTCCCGATGAGATTTGGACGGATCAGGTCGATCTGCTTCTTCAGGTCTGCTTTAAACTCCTTCGTAACCCAATCAGCTTTGTTTGTCAGGTAGATATCATCGGCAAGCTTCACCATTACGGCATCATGCCCCATAATTTCACTTTCCCTGAAATGATTGAAGAGGTATACAGACACGTACTGAAAAACTTTATAGTTGCCTTCAACCTTCTTCACCAGCTTGTCTATCTCCTTATTTATCGAATCAGGAGACTGAATTACTACACCTGTGAAAAATGCCTGAAGCCTGGCATAAAGAATAGGCGTCCTGAGGAGCCTTTCGTCCTTCAGATCGATGTTGTCGAAAAAATGCTCCTTATTATACATGTAATTCATCAGCCACTTGACAGAATCAGGGTTTGATACAACTGCCGGAACATTATATTCGGGAATGTCGATGGGAATCAGCGATTTCACAAGCACTGCCAGGAGGTTGCCATTGTTTTCGGCAACCACGCTCCTGAGATATGCTTTCATGTCCGCTTCTTCAGACTTCTGCAAAGGAAGCAGTATGTTCAATGAATCCTTATTTGCCTTATTATTTTGTATTCTTTTTGACAGCGATCCTGCATGTTGCTGCA
>JBLNAO010000319.1:0-9287 GCA_050259395.1 Chloroflexota bacterium | reverse complement strand
TACCGGAGCTTGCCAGGGAGCGTGAATCGCAGAACAAGCTTATTTCGCAGACACTTAAGTATGCCGAAGTGCTCGAAGGCTCTGTGCGTCAGACCGGTGTGCATGCCTGCGGTATAATAATCGGGAAAGATTCGCTCGACAATTACATACCATTATGCACAGCCAAGGACACTGAACTTTATGCCACACAGTACGACGGCAGCCATGTGGAGTCTGTGGGTTTGCTGAAGATGGACTTCCTTGGATTGAAGACCTTGTCGATTATAAAGGACGCATTAGACAACATAAAGAAATCTCGTGGGATAGACATCGACCTCGATACAATCCCGCTGAATGACAAAAAAACATTCGAGCTCTTCAGCCGCGGTGAAACGACAGCGATATTCCAGTTTGAATCCACGGGAATGAAGAGGTACCTGAGGGAACTTGAACCCAACAGGCTTGAGGACCTCATAGCAATGAATGCTCTTTACCGTCCGGGGCCAATGGAGTACATCCCTCTTTTCGTCAAAAGGAAGAAAGGGCTTGAGAAGATTGAGTATCCGCTTCCTGAAATGGAGAAATACCTTGACGACACTTACGGGATAACCGTTTACCAGGAACAGGTGATGCTTCTTTCGCAGGAGCTTGGCGGGTTCACAAAAGGTGAAGCCGACTCTCTCAGGAAGGCGATGGGAAAGAAAAAGCGCTCCATAATGGATGAGATGAAAATCAAATTCACCGAGGGTTGCGCAAAGAAGGGCTATGAGGAAGCAGTTGTAAACAAGATCTGGAGCGACTGGGAAGCTTTTGCCCAGTATGCTTTCAACAAATCGCACTCGACATGCTATGCCCTTATTGCTTACCAGACCGGCTACCTTAAAGCACATTACCCGGCAGAATTCATGGCGGCCGTGCTAAGCCGTAACATAAGCGATATCAAGAAGATAACAATATTTATGGATGAGACCCGCCGAATGGGTATGGAGGTGCTTGGACCCGATGTGAATGAAAGTCATGTGAAATTCACAGTGAATAAGGACGGCAACATCAGGTTTGGTCTGGGAGCAATAAAAGGAGTTGGAGAAAGCGCGGTCCTCCAGCTTATTGAAGAGAGGGAAAATGAAGGCTTATATAAAAGTGTCTATGACCTTGTTGAAAGAGTGAACCTGAACTCGCTTAACAAAAAGAACCTTGAAGCGATGGCTGTGGCAGGCGCTTTCGACTGTTTTAACGAAATAACCAGGGCTCAGTATTTTTCACTCGATACAAAAGGATCAAGCTTCATAGAAAGCCTTATCAGGTACGGTAACAATGCACGTACAATAAAGAATTCGAGCCAGCAATCGCTATTCGGTGAAACAGGGGGCTTCGACCTGGTGAAACCCGAACCCTCACCCTGCCCCGAATGGCCAAAACTCGAGAAACTGAACAGGGAAAAGGAGGTAATCGGTATTTACCTTTCATCACATCCGCTCGATGACTTTCAGCTCGAGATAAAGAATTTTGCCACTGCCACGCTGGCAGACCTTCAGAATCTCAGGGATTTCCTCGACAGGGAGGTTACAATTGCCGGTATGGTGACAGAGGTGAGGAATGGAATAGGCAAGAATGGCAAGCCTTATGGATCAATGACACTCCAGGACTATTCAGATTCATTCAGGTTCATGCTTTTCGACAGGGATTTTATCGATAACAGTAAATTCTTCACCCTCGGTTATTACCTGCTCATCAAAGGGCGCGTACAGAAAAGAAAGTACAGGGAGGATGAGCTCGAGTTCAAAATCAGAACCATTAATTTATTGTCGAGCGTGAAGGATGAGCTCATAAAATGTGTTACACTGAAGATCAATCCGGAGAATATAGATAAGGAGATGATGAATGAGCTGAATGAGCTGGTTCATCACAACAAGGGCGAAACCGAGTTGAGATTTTTGTTCCTGGATGAGGAGGACAAGATCTCTTTACCGATGTTTTCAAGAACCCTGCGGATAAGGTTGAATAATGAACTCGTCAGCTGGCTTGATGAGCATCCGTTTATTGATTATAAAGTGAATTGAGAAATTTCGAATTTGGGAATGTAGATTTAATATTCTTCCTGAGTAAATCCGAAATTGTAAATCCGAAATTCGAAATTTTTTCCGCTATATTTGTGGCAAAATTGTACATCTCCGGAATTCATAATCTGAAAACAAAAAGTATAAGTAAATAAATAAAAATCAGACTCATGGCGCTTGAAGTAAATGACTCCAATTTTGATGAAGTGGTTGTTAAATCGGCCAAGCCTGTTCTCGTTGATTTCTGGGCGGAATGGTGTGGTCCCTGCAGGATGATCGCCCCTATCATCGAAGAAATATCGCATGAATTTGACGGCAAGGCTGTCGTTGTCAAGTGTGATGTTGACAATAGTCCGACTGTTGCAATGAAGTACAGCATCAGGAACATTCCGACGGTTCTTTTCTTCAAGGATGGCAAAGTTGCCGACAAGCAGGTAGGAGCAGTTCCCAAGAATTCTTTTGTCACAAAGCTGAATGCTCTGATTCAGTAACCAGGAAAATCTTTAGCACGGGCAATATCAGATGACAGTCTGCATTTTCGCATCGTCGAGCAGTAAAATAAGCAATGAGTATGCGACAGCTGCCTCGCGCCTGGGATTGTTACTCGCAGAGGCTGGAATAGGCGTTGTTTATGGCGGGGGCGGAATAGGACTGATGAAGAATGTCGCCGACGCCATAATTGCGAATCATGGAAGAATAACAGGTGTGATACCTGGTTTCATGATGGAAGCCGGCTGGGACCATGCTGAAGTAACAGACATGATCGTCACCAACGACATGGGCGAAAGAAAAAAGCAGATGTTCGCGCTTGCAGATGCCGTGGTTGCACTTCCGGGAGGCATCGGCACGCTGGAAGAACTCACCGAAGCCATTACCCTGAAGCAGCTGGGCCTTTTCAAAGGACCAATAATAATGATGAACACCCGGGGATTCTATAATCCACTGATAGAATTTCTTGACCACATGATATCGGGCAACTTCCTCAGGCTTGAGCATAAGGGAATATGGGAAATCGCACCGACACCCGAGGATGTGATTATCTGCCTTGAGAAGAAGCAGGACTGGCTTCCTGATCCGAGAAGCATCGCGAAGATCTAATACCCTGGAATTCTCGTACCTATAAAAAGTATATCATCCACCTGTGGAAGATTACCCCTCCATGCAAGCGTCTCGTCGAGCAGGCGCTTTTTCTGTTCTTCCACAGGCATCGCCCAAATTTCGGAAAGCAGTTTCTTGACGTTCCCCGATTTGAATTTCTTAACTTCTTCGGTTCCGAACTGATCAGCATAACCATCAGAGCACATGTAAAGCATGTCGCCGGGGAGGACCTCTATTTTGGTATTCACAAAGCTCTTTTTGTCGCTGATGGCAGTCATTCCTATAGGGAAACGGTCACCCTTATAAATGAGCACTTCCCCGTTCCTCACAACATACAGGGGATTATAAGCACCCGCATATTCGATCACCATTTCTTTCCTGTTAAAGGCTACAAGCCCCATATCCATCCCATCATTAATAATTTCTTCATTTCTCTGCATGAGGGCTTTAAGCACCTCCGTATTGAGACGATCGAGAATGGAAGCCGGCCGTGTAATGCCATATTCCCTCACGACTTTGTTGAGCGAGTTATGGCCTATTATGGACATAAAGGCGCCGGGTACTCCATGGCCTGTGCAATCACAGACAGCAATGTACTGCTTCTCCTTGTCGCCATGCATCCAGTAGAAATCGCCACTGACTATATCCTTTGGCATGAAAAGAACGAAAGTATCATTGAACAGATCATCCCGGGGAAGCATGGCACGCTGGATCCTTTCGGCATACCTTATGCTTGCGGTAATATCCCTGTTCTTTTCTTCAATCTCCATGCTTTTCTGAACAACTTCCGCAGTCCTCTCCTTCACCTTCTCCTCAAGCACTTCCTTTTCCCTGACAAGGTTTCTTTCCCTGACTTTGACGTACCCAATGATAATCACAGCAATAAGCACCAAAACAGTTAGAACGAACCACCATGAGAGATAAAAAGGTGGCTTTATTACAAAGCTGAATGTGAGGGGATTGGTGTTCCATACACCCTGGCTGTTGCTGGCTGTCACCATGAAGGTATATTTTCCGGCAGGAAGCGATGAGAAGATAGCCCTCGTCTGACTTGTTACGGGCTGCCAGTCAGCATCCGCTCCTTCAAGCTTAACCTTATATTTTACAACATCCGGATTGGTGAGACAAATACTGTTGTAATCGAATATTATTGTTTTCTCATTATATTTCAGCTTCATCCCCGGCTTCATCTCGCGTGGTATGTAATTTACACTCATGTCGAGGAGATGAGTCAGTGGCTCGAGCTCTTCTGTGGAAGCTTTTGATGGAGTGAACTTTACCGCACCATCTGTACTACCGAACCAGAAATCACCGTTTGAATTCCTGAATACTGCTCCGGGCCTTGTTTCAATTCCTGTAAAGCCGTTCTTTGCCGTATAGGAGAAAATTCTTTTTGTATCGGGGAAGTAGCGGTTAAGCCCATTGTTTGTTCCTATCAGTATACTGCCATCGTCTGTTGCTTCAAGAAGATTGATAACATCAGAAAGCAGACCATCGGCAGCTGACAGGCTGAAAAAAACAGAATCGTTCCTGAAAGCCCTGAGCCCCTCATTTGTCCCGACCCAGAGAACTCCATTTTTATCCATCACCATCGAGGTTGGTCTGACACCGGTAAAGGCTGGAACTGTTTTGAATTCATCTTTCTTTGCAGAATAGCGGATCAATGTCGGTCTGTTTCCGCTTGGTTCGGTTCCTATCCAGGCATCGCCTGAAGGATCACAGTAAAGCGCCGTGATGAAGCTCACGGTGAGACTGTCCATGCTGAAGATCCTTTCGAAGTTGTCGGCGCCGACTGTCCCCCTGATGATACCATCATCCGTACCTATCCAGATATTGTTTTTTCTGTCTATTGCCAATGAATTGACCCTGCCGCCCTCGGGGAAATAGCTGTTTATGTAAGGCTGCGCCTCAAATCTCTGGCGTGTTGTGTTGTAGAGTATCACGCCGCCATCGATCGAGCCTATCCAAAGATTGCCATCGAGATCCCTGCGGATAAACTTAATATCCTCGTAAAGCTCATTGGTGGCTTTGTTATAGACAACGGGGCTCTTCCCGCTTCCAGGCGTAAAACGGGCTATTCCGGCATTTGTTCCAAACCATACTTCCCCGTTTTTATCTTCATAAATAGCGTTTATATTCTGACCGGGCTTATATCTCTCATCTTTAGGGGCATATTCTTCCTCATTGAAGGTTATAAATGCTTCACCCTTGAATACAGTCAGACCATTATCATGATCGGAAATAAGTATATTCCCTTCCACATCGGCAAGGATGTCGCTTATCTTTGAAGGTATCAAACCATTATGATTGTCATATATTTTTGGGACACTGTCTTCTATCATCGCTATGCCGCCACCCCATGTGCCAACCCAGACGTTTCCTTTCCTGTCCTCGGTGATGCATGAAACCCAATTGCTCGACATGCCTGATCTGATCAGGTCAATTACCTGCATTTTACTTTGCGACATGATATATTTATACAGGCCTCCATTGTAAGTTCCGAACCAAAGATTGCCTTTCGTGTCCTGCATCAGAGTCACAGTTGCAAAATATGTGGTATAGTGTGGCATCCGGAAGATCTCAAATTTATCCTCCTTCTCATTGAACCGCCTCATCAATCCTCCATTTGTGAGGCAGACATAGGAAGTGTCAGCAACCACAGCTGAACCGACTGTCTGGTCCGAAAGATTGTCGCGGCCTGTATAATGCCTCACTTTCACCTTCCCGATGTCCTTCACAGGGAATTCCGACCTGAGTGCGCCCTGGCTGGTAGTTGTAAACCATATGCTCTTTCCTGCCACGGCAATGCTTGTGACATCACCTTTGATCGTCAGTGAATCCATCCGCACCCTTTCAAATTTCTGGCCATTGAACCTGGTTATTCCGCCATTCAGGTGGCCAAACCAGAGGTTCCCCTCCTGATCCTCAAAAATTGATATTACTCCACCCGGTGCAAGACTGTCGGCACGTGTGAAATTGCGGAAGTTCTTCCCGTCGAATCTCGAGAGCCCGTTGGCTGTACCAAGCCAGAGATAATCTTTGGAATCCTGGTGGAGGGTATATATTTTCTGTTCCCTCAATCCCTGCTTGACGCTGTAATTATCAAAGAAATATTTCTGTGAAAGCGCAGGTTTTGTGGTTACTGCAAGAAAAAACAAGAGCCAGGCAAAAATTTTTGCCCGGCACCTGGCGGCATGTATGTTATGCATATACTATTATTTGGATATGAAAAAGAAAGTTCCCTGCATATCCTCCATACCTGCAATTTTTCCGAATTTCGGTTTCTGTCCTTTGTCTGTGGTCACCGCAGCTGTAACAGTTTGCACAATAGTTTCTATAGGTATGCAGGCATTCCTGTTATTTAAAAGAGTATTGGCAAATGTCGATGTGAATTTCGAATTGTCAGAGGCCAGTTCAGTGTTTGCCGAGGTGAAAACCTGGGCGGACTTTGCCCCTGCCACAATTGTGTTATCGCATGAAGGAATTTCATTCGATGACCGCATTGCCATGTAGAAACCAGGACCTGATTCGCAGGCATCGGAGACTACCAGTGTATGCACAATAACATCGGAATATCCCTGGAGACCTGCCTTAAGCATATTTATGTTGAAATAGGTGAACTCATCATCGCGCTTGGCATCCACCGGGATCCAGTAGCCGACGTCGTTAATGAATTTGCCATGACCCGCATACCAGACAAGAAGTGATTTAACCTGGTTTTTCTTAACCATGTCTCTAAGCTCGATATTGAAGAAGTATTCCATTTCCTTCTTGGTCATGTCTTTCTTGGGAATAGTATTGTGTATCTGGTAATTTGCCAATGCCCTTCGCATTGCGCTTATATCTCTTGTCGGGCCATCGAGGCTTGCAAAGGTCTCATAGCTTGAATTCTCGATGAATACGACCCAGGTCCTTCCCATCGGGTTGTTGGCTGCGATCTCGGAACCTGCCCGGTTAAGGTTAAATACTTTTTCTGTTTTGTTACCGTAGATATCTTCTGCTACAACCGTGAATTTGTTAAGGTTCGAAATGTCAATAGGAACTGAAAAGGATGGGTTGAGCTCGGTGGGAAGATAGGTTGCAATATAGTTTTCAACCCTGATCGACCTGATAAGGCTCTGGTCGGTAATTTTTCCCTGTATCGCAATATTAGGATTAGGTGAATCGAGCATCACAGTGCCGTCCTCGGTTGTATACGGTGCAAGCAGGGAAATTTCAGGAGGAGCAATTTCTGTCCTTTTTATAGGAAATGAAATTACTTTCTCGTTGTTGTAATCATCAATGGCTGTTATTGTCAGGTTATCGAGCCCGGCAATATTCACATTTGAAAGAAAGTCGTACTCACCGTTCTTTTCAACGGTCATTATGGCTTCTTTATTTATTGTGAAGGATTTTAGTTTGCTTTTCTCTTTGATCTTACCCGAAACAAGCACCGTTGTAAGGTCCCCTTTGATCTCCATTGTATCCTTGACCGGCACAGGACTGACGAGTGATATTTCGGGCGGGTTGCTTTCCTTGTTAAGCTCGTAAAGTCTTGCCTGTGCATCCTTTAGCATCTTGCGGGCTCTCATGTCGAATTCTGAAAGAGCTGTTATTTTGGAATAGTCTTCCATAGCCTTCTCGAAGTTGAGGATCTCCTCATACGATTTCGCCCTTCGGAAATACGCATTTGCAGAGTCGGGTTTCATTGTGATGTACTTAGAAAAATCACCTATTGCATTAGTATGCTGATTGAATTCCTGGTACAATGCGCCGCGCTGCAGGTAAAACTCAGCATTTACAGGATCGATGAGGATGTTCTTCGACATGTCGTTTATTGCATTAGGGAAGTCGAGGCTTTTCTTATAGATCAGTGACCTGAGTGTATATGCATCGGTGTTTCGGTCGTACATTTTAATGACCTCGTTGCACTGAGCCATTGCTGCCTGGGGGAAGTTGTCTATCAGCAGCTCAGCGAGTGCCAGTCGTGGTTCGGGAAGAGTTTTGTCCTTGTCGATCGATTTCTCGAATTCCTTGTTGGCCATTACGTCATTCTTCAACCTTGTATAAATAATGCCACGATAGTAATAATCCATTGCAGCAGGTTTGATAATGAGTGCCGTATCGGAGCATTTCAGGGCTACGTCATATTTACCGAGGCCAAGAAGAGTTATTGTTTTTTCACTATATACTTCGTGATCGCGTTTTGAAAGTCCGGAAGCCTTGTTGAGAAGAGGCAGAGCAGCTGCATAATCGTTCATCCTGTTTGCGACAGCTCCAAGCCTTACATAGGCATCGCCATTTTTAGGTGCAAATACGATGGCCTTTTCGTAATCGGCTTTTGCATCACTGTATTTTAACAATTTTTCGTATACCTGCCCTCTGGAGAAATAATAGTCCGGGTTAGAGGGTTCGATTCCTATTGCGCTGGTGAACTGAGCAATGGCATCCTCATATTTCTGCCCTTCTACAAAATCCTGTCCTGCCTTGTAATATTTTTTACCATTCTGACTGAAAGAGCTTAATGAAAAAACAAGGATCATACTTGTGATCAGGAGCAATAACTTCTTCATATCTGGCGTTAGTTTAGGTTGCGGTAAAATCAAATTTAGACTTTTTTTTAAAATACAAGTCCTAAATTGGCTCATTTAAATATACATCGAGCCTGCTGCCATCAAATTGCTGTTCAGACAAGAGAATACCACTGTGGCCCGGAGATATTACACCTTTTCCGAACTCTGATCGTCCGGTAAATATCCTGGCCTCATCCCACAGTCCATTTGAAAGAAAATGATTCAGCACCGCTGCGCCACCTTCCACAAACAGTGATTGTATGCCAGCTTCATAAAGATATGACACCACCTGGATACACGATGGTTCATCACTGTTCATCTGTATAATTTCAGCCCCTTCAATATTTGCATTCCTGTTATGGGTGAATACAATTTTCCTGCTTCCGATGCCCTGCACACCTACACGTCCTGAACTGCTCAGGATAAGGACCAGTGGATTTTGACCCTTCCATTCCCTGACATTGAGTTTAGGGTTATCTGCTTTTACCGTGCCTGCTCCCACCAGTATTGCCTGTTCAACCGATCTCCACTTGTGGACCAGCACCCTTTCCGGCTTACCCGATATCCACGTTGGTCTATTCTGACCCGGCATCCTCTCAAC
>JBLNAO010000318.1:0-12679 GCA_050259395.1 Chloroflexota bacterium | reverse complement strand
TGCAGCATGCAGGAACTGAAGGTCGCTGTAAGATTGTCCATACCCGTAATCCCAAAGCAGTGTTGTTCCGGGGCTCAGCTCAGCATTACCGTTCCGGGCATGAACAGGGAAGGAGGGAGTCCCGCCTGCAACGATCCTGACATTCTTAAATCCATCTTTTTCAAGGGCCTTCAGCATTTCTGCAACAGGAGCAAAGGCTTCAGCGCACAATTTCCTGCGGAGATCGGCATCATGCTCGTGAATATGGCCATCGTATACATGTAATCCTTCCGCGACCAGCATGGGCGAATCTGCAGCCAGCCTGAAAAGCCCTGAAGCTTCATCGCCCGGGATTATGCCGGTACGGTTCATACCGACATTCAGGTCGAGCCAGACAGGTGTCTTTGAATTATTTTTTACCGACATCGAAGAGATCCTTTCAATATCATGGGCATTATCGGCAATACATGAGATTGTTGCTTCCCTGAATTTATCCTTGAGGCTGAAGAACCTATCGAGATTGGGCCCTACTGGCTGCATGGCAAGAAGTATGTCCTTTGCACCGCAACCGGCCACCATTTCGACTTCAGAAATTGTGGAGCACTTGAACCTGGAAATGCCGTGCTTCATCTGAAGCCTGACAACCTCCGGCATTTTGTGGGTTTTGACATGAGGACGCAGGCGGTCAGCATGACCGGCAATCTCAACCATCTTCCTGATGTTGCTCTCAATCCTGTCGGGATAGACAAGTATTGCAGGGGAGCTGACCCGGTCGACGTTCCTTACCTCATACCATGATTTTGGTTCACTCATTGTACGATTCTATTTCGAAAACTGCCTCTACCTCGATGGCCATGTTGCCCGGGAGCATTGCCCCGACAGCGCTTCTTGCACCTATTCCATTCTCTTCACCAAAAACTTCTGCCATCAGCTCGCTGAAGCCGTTTATTACGGCCGGCTGCTGACCGAACTCCGGTGTGCTGTTGACCATGCCGAGGGTCTTAACGAGTCTCTTGATTTTTTTAAGCTCACCATAATGGGCTTTAATAGTCGCGAGCATCGTAAGCCCTACCTGTCTTGCGGCCTGCTTGCCGGCTTCAAGATCAAGATCCTGGCCTACCCTGCCCTTGATCAGTGTTCCGTCAGATTTGAGCGGACCCTGCCCTGAGACGTAAAGAAATTTGCAGGAAACCACTACCGGTTTATAAACCCCTGCCGGTTTCGGTACAGGCGGAAGCTCAAGTCCAAGCTCCTTTATTCGTGCATCTGGATCGTGTGTCATATTATTAAGAATTATTGTGAATAGTATTTTATTTCTGCAATTGATTGTATTGCTCAGGCACAGTGCTCAGGGCACAGTGCGGAAAGCTGATTTGCCCTGTGCCCTGTGCTCTGCGCCCTGAGCCCTGTGCTCTGCGCCCTGTGCCCTGAGCCCTGTGCCCTGAGCCCTGTGCCCTGTGCTCTGCGCCCTGTGCCCTGAGCCCTGTGCTCTGCGCCCTGAGCCCTGTGCCCTGCGCCTCATAAGAGCTCCGCCCTGAACATAGTCACTGCCTGTCCTCCGATGTCAACACGGTCGCCTTTCAGGGAGACCTTAAGAATTCCTCCTCTTTTAGATACCTGGTGGCAGATAAAATCGTTCTTTCCGGTTTTCATGTTCCAGAAAGGACCAAGGGCGCACTGTGCAGATCCGGTTACAGGATCTTCGTTTATGCCGACTGCAGGGGCAAAACACCTTATTGAATAATCATAGGCTTTGTCTGCGGATGGAGCCGTGACAATAAGATCACCATATTTTGAACCCTTCATCCGGACGAAATCAGGAGTGATGCTTTTAAGTTGCTTTTCATCCTTCAGCAGTGCAAGCGACCAGAAGTTTCCTGTGTCGTACAATTCAACAGGTCTGAACCCCGTAGCTTTTTCAAATTCTGCCAGTTCAGAAACCTGGTTGATCGTGTCCGCCGGAAAATTCATTGTTATCCAGCTTCCGTTCTTTGAACTGATCAGAGCGCCCGAACGTGAAGAAAAAACTATTTTTTCATCAACCGCAGCAAGTCCCGTTTCATATAGGATATGAGATGCTGAAAGTGTGGCATGTCCGCATAGAGGAACTTCGGCTTCCGGAGTGTAGAACCTGATGATCCTCTCGCCATCTTTTCCGGGGAACACGAAGGCTGTTTCCGAAAGATTCATTTCCATGGCGATGTTCTGCATCCATCCGGGTTCAGGTGTATTGTCGAGTATACAGACACCCGCGGGGTTTCCCCTGAAGGGTTCGGAGGTGAATGCATCAACCTGATAGATAATGTGTTTGGATTTCATTCAATAATAAAAAAATGGAATATGAAGTTACTGATAAAATCTTAAAAGGCCAAAAATGTCTTAGTGTCTGGGTGTCTATGAGTCCTGGTGTCTGACTCCAAGACCCCAAGACCCCAAGACCCATTCCCCATTCACCGGTAATAAACCTGCATTGACGGGAATTTTTTGAATCAATAGCGTAAAAAACTTTGTAAACTGAAAAAGTTTTCACATTTTTGCCGCGATTTTCAGAGATGAGCACAAGAGAAAGAATAATAGAAGAGGCAGCGTCAATGTTCCGCACATATGGGATCAGAGCAGTTACCATGGATATGCTCGCAGCTCAGATGGGAATATCCAAGCGTACTATTTACGAGGTGTTCAAAGACAAGGATGAACTCCTGAAGGGTGTCATGAACTGGATGGCCTCGAAGCAGTCAAAACTCATCAGGCGTTGCCTGGAATCTTCCTCGGACGTTATTGAGGCGATCTTCATGATCATGAACACGATGATGGAACACTACAGAAAGCTGAGCCCGGCCTTCAAGCTTGATATGAAAAAATATCATAATGAAATGATGAAGCTTGATGTCGGTGAGGCTTTCCCGAATGATGATTCAAAGCAGATACTGGTTGAAGGGGTGAAGCAAGGCATTTTCCGGAGCGATATCGACATCGATATAACTGACCGGTGTCTCAGGGGAATGACCAAAATGAATGAAAAGGAAGTCACCGATGATTTTGACAATGAAGATGTGATTAGGAATTTTTTCTTCAATTACCTGAGGGGAATATCGACTGATAAGGGTCTTGAGCTTATTAATCTTTACGAGAGGCGGAAAGGTACATCAGGCGGCAACAGGAATTTACAGATCTAAGACCAACATATATTATGAAAAGAAAAGTTTTATTGACAGCTGCTCTCATGCTGGCATTATCATTGAAAATGCTGAATGCCCAGGATCCGGGGAAGGAACTGACCCTGAGTCTCAGGGAAGCGCAGGAGTACGCAATACGGAACAACAAAATGATGATTTCGTCGAGGATGGATGTGGAAGCATCGCGGATGGCTGTATGGGAAACGATATCCAATGCACTTCCGCAGATATCAGCATCAGGATCTTTCACCGACAACCTGAAACTCATGACAACTCTTCTTCCCGGAGAATTTTTCGGCATGCCTGGTGAAAAGATACCCGTTACATTTGGCTCCCAGTTCAATACCTCGGCTTCTGTTCAGGCAAGTCTTTTATTGTTCAATGCACCTTTATATATAGGTATACAGACAACTAAGCTTGCCAATCAGCTAAGTCAGAAGAACGTTGTGAAAACGGAGCTCGATACAAGGGAATCCGTCGGCAACAGCTACTTCCTGATCCTTATGACTGAAAGGTCGCTGGAAATTCTCAATCAGAACATCGCCAATCTCGAAGAGACTCTTAAAGCCACAAAGGCAATGCTTTCCGCCGGGATGGCTGAACAGACAGATGTGGACCAGATGGCATCAAACCTGAACATGGTGATGAATTCGCGCAGCTCGCTCGAACGGACTATAGAAGTTAATTATAACCTTATGAGGTTCCAGCTCGGACTCGCGCCTGAAACGGGAATAAAATTAAGTCAGGATCTCGCAAGCATCACCAATGAAATCAACGTGGAAGCGCTTATGTCGCAGCAGTTTGATTATAAGCAGAATGTTGATTATTCTCTTCTGGAGGCCCAGGAGAAGATGTCGGCGCTTGCCGTGAAAACATCGAAAGCTTCTGTTCTGCCTACTCTTGCAGGTTTTTACAGCTATGGAACAAACGGCATGGGTGATAAGGTAAACGAGCAGAGATGGTTCGCCAATTCGATGGTTGGTTTGCAGCTTTCTGTCCCGATATTTGCCAGCGGACAAAGGTACAGCCAGATAAAAAAGGCTCAGATCAACCTTAACAAAGCTGTAAACACCCGCGAAATGGTTACCGAGCAGCTACTGCTTCAGGAGAAGCAGCTAAGGTACAATCTTGTAAACGCAAACCAGCAGTATATGAGCCAGAAGGAGAATGTTGAGGTTTCAAAGAGAGTGTACACCAGCACTGAAAACAAGTTCAGGCAGGGGATGGCCTCAAGCCTGGATCTGACACAGGCCAACTCACTTTACCTCCAGGCTGAGAACAATTATATAACCGCACTCATGAACCTTATGCAAACAAAGCTTGCTCTTGATAAGCTTCTCAATAACATGTAATATGAAAACAAACCCTGATATTTTTAAATCAAAATTCAATATGATGAAATCTTTAAGATCAATCCCGGTAATACTTGTCATTATTGCCCTGCTTTCAGGTTGCTCTGCTAAACCAGAAGCCACAGCAGCACCTGACAAGGATTCTTCTGCTGTTTCCGGAAGGGCTGTTATACCAGTGAAAGTGGAGCCTGTTTCCAGGACTACTATAGCCAGAACAATCGATTATACAGCTACAATTCTGCCATTCGAGGAGGTGAACATGGTGCCGTCGACTCCCGGCAGGATCGACAAATTATATGTTGAAATAGGCGACAGGGTCAGTAAAGGTGAGAATCTGTTCCTTATGGACCGCACCCAGCTTCTGCAGCTTAAGCTTCAGCTCAGCAGCCTGGAGAAGGACCTGTCGAGGTTGGATACTCTTCTCAAAACAGGAAGCGCCAAGCAGCAGCAGTACGATCAGCTTAAAACGCAATATGACGTCACCAAATCAAACGTTGACTTCATGGAGGACAATACGCTTGTGCAGGCACCTTTCAACGGAATTGTCACCGGCAAGTATTTCGAGGATGGCGAGATGTACTCCGGAGGCCCGACGACTCAGACAGGCAGATCGGCCATAGTTACGGTTATGCAGATCTCTCCGCTAAAGGTCAAAGTCAGCGTGTCGGAGCAGTACTATCCTCTCATAAAGAAAGGAATGAAGGCAGAAATCAAGGCTGATGTTTTTCCGGAACAGCTTTTCACCGGCACAGTCTTCAGGATTGCGCCGACTGTGAATTCAGCAACAAGATCTTTTGACGTCGAGCTTGAAGTGCCGAACAGGAATGAGATGCTCAAACCGGGAATGTTCGTCAGGGCTTCAATGGATCTCGGGCAGGTGGAGGCTTTCGTTGTTCCTGCAAACACTGTACTGATCCAGGAGGGAACAAATACGCGGTACCTCTTTGTTGAGAATAACAATATTGCAGAACGCGTGGAAGTGGTGCTTGGGAAAAGGTTCGACGATAAGGTTGAAGTCATTTCCGATGCACTGAAGGAAGGCTACAGGCTGGTGACAGAAGGCCAGGCCAGGCTTATCAATGGCGATAAGGTTGAAATAATAAAGTAAATAAAGGATTATGAGTATATATAGTTCATCAGTAAAAAGACCTGTAACCACAATACTGATATTTGTGGGACTCATGGTTATGGGTCTTTATTCACTTATGCAATTGCCTGTGGACCTCTATCCCGAAATGGAATTGCCATATGTGGTTGTATTAACGACATACCCAGGAGCAAGTGCATCCGATATTGAATCGAATGTCACAAGGCCATTGGAGGATGTCCTGAACTCTGTCAGCAAACTGAAGGAGATGACATCAACATCAAGCGATGGTTCATCGGTGATCTTCATGGAATTCGATTACGGGACGAACCTCGATGAGGCGTCGAACGATATACGAAGCAACCTGAACTTCATTGAAAGATTCTTGCCTGAAGGCAGCGAGAGGCCTACAATAATGAAGTTCAGCACCAGCATGATGCCTATAGTATTTTATACGATAACTGCGAAAGAAAGTTACGCCGGCCTGGAAAAAATCCTCGACGAAAAGATAGTCAATCCACTTAACAGGATTGAAGGAGTCGGCTCCGTTTCTCTTGCGGGTGTCCCCGGAAGAAAGATCTATGTGGATGTTGACCCGAGGAAAATGGAGGCGTATAATCTAACCGTCGAGCAGATCGGCAATGTGATTCGTGCTGAAAACCTCAATATGCCTGCAGGTTATATCGAGATGGGCAAAATGGATTATCCATTGAGGATACAAGGTGAATTCCCGGAAAGCGATAACCTGAAAGACCTTGTTATCAGTAATTTCAACGGAAATGCAGTTTACCTTCGGGATATTGCTGTTGTTCGTGATACGATACGTGAGACCAAGCTCGACACCAAGGTTAACGGAGCCAAGGGTATGGCTATGTATGTCCAGAAGCAATCCGGAGGAAACACTGTTAAGGTTACCGAGGAGGTAGACGCGCAACTGGCTGTGTTGATGAAAGAGCTGCCCAACGACGTCAAGATCGAAAAGCTTTTCGACAGCGCTTCATTCATCAAGGGTTCGATCAGCAACCTTTCTGAAACTCTTATGTATGCCGCCATCTTCGTGGTGCTCGTCGTTCTGTTCTTCCTGGGCAGGTGGAGGGCGACATTCATCATCATTCTGACAATACCTATATCGCTTATTGTTGCATTCATCTACCTGTTTGTTACAGGGGCTTCGATCAATATCATCTCGCTTACTTCGCTGTCGATAGCGATTGGTATGGTTGTGGATGATGCGATAGTGGTGCTCGAGAATATCACCAAGCACATTGAACGGGGAAGCCGGCCGCGTGAGGCTGCTATTTATGCCACAAATGAGGTTTGGCTTGCAGTTATCGTTACCACTTTGACAGTGGTGGCTGTGTTCTTCCCTCTTACTTTCGTGAAAGGTCTTACCGGCGTACTCTTCAAGCAGCTAGGAATGATAGTAACCATTACGATCGTCACTTCGGTGTTCGCAGCAATAACGCTTACACCGACACTGAGCGCCCTTATGCTTAAATGGTACCCGATAAGGAAAGATGCGCCGTTCTGGACGTATGACGGAAGCATCAGGAAAGGTTTGGACAAGTTCGACCACTTCTATGAAAGGACACTGCGCTGGGCGCTTCACCATAAGACCGTGATATCCATCGCTGCGACCATTATTTTCGTGCTTTCAATGTCGCTTTTCGGGTTTATCAATACTGAATTCTTCCCCCAGGCTGACGAATCGAGAATCTCGGCAACAGTGGAGCTTCAGACTGGTACACGAGTAGATGAAACCGTGCAGACGTCCGATAAAATCACAAAGATGATCCAGTCAAAATACCCCGAGGTTACAATAATTGAAGCTTCGGCCGGTGTTGACGACCAGGGAGGATTTGCTTCCATTTTCAGCGCAGGCGGAACCCATACAGTTACATACAGCCTGAGTCTGGTCGATATCGAGAAGCGTAGTAAATCTGTATTTGAGATTGTTGAGGAGATGAGGAAGGACTTCTCTGAGATGCCTGAAGTTGTGAACTTCACATTAAGCACTTCAGATAATATGGGAAGCTTCGGAGGGAGCACGGTTGATGTGGAGATTTACGGATACGATATTGCATCAACGAACCTGGTCGCGGAAGAGCTTGCAAACCGGATCAGGAAGATACAGGGTGCGAATGATGTTACTGTCAGTCGCGACAAGTCGAAACCTGAGCTGCAGATCATATTTGACCAGAACAAAATGAGTGCAAGCGGTCTCAATACCGCCATGGTCTCATCAGCTGTCAAAAACAGGGTCGATGGTCTTACGGCAACTCAGTTGAGGCAGTTTGGTGATGAATACGATGTTGTTGTGCGACTCAACAGGGAATCCACAAATACAATCACTGATATCCAGAATATCGGGATAACGAACCCGATGGGACAGCTGGTAAGGCTTGGTGAAATAGCATCGGTAAAGGAGTACTGGTCACCGCCGAATATTGAACGCAAGCGCAAGGAAAGGATTGTAAGGGTTTCATTCACTCCTTATAAGAGATCTCTTCTTGAGCTTCAGACTGAAATACAGCAGAACATCAGTGAGATGGTGATGCCGGCAGGGGTTATGGTTCAGATTTCCGGAGCAATCCAGGACCAGATGGATGCATTTTCAGATCTTGCATTGCTGATGGTTGTGAGCCTCATACTTGTTTATCTTATAATGGCCTCACAGTTCGAATCCCTGAGGATGCCTTTCATAATTATGTTCTCGATCCCCTTTGCGTTCTCGGGAGTTGCAATTGCGCTCTATCTTACAGGGATAAGCCTTAGCGCGATTTCAGGAATCGGTGCCGTGATGCTTATTGGTATTGTCGTCAAGAACGCAATTGTGCTTGTCGACTTTATCAACCTTATGCGAGACAGGGGGTATGATCTTTATGAAGCGATAGCAATTTCCGGGAGATCGAGGCTTAGGCCTGTTATCATGACAACCGCCACTACAATCCTTGGCATGCTCCCACTGGCTCTCAGTACAGGATCCGGTGCCGAGCTCTGGAGACCGATGGGCGTTGCTGTTATCGGCGGACTCATATTCTCCACCCTGGTGACGCTGGTTCTTGTCCCGGTTGTTTATGCAATGTTTGCAAGTAAAGTTAAGAGGAACAGGAACCTTGCAGTTTATTCCGATTTCCGCTTCATGGATGATGACACTAACAAATCACTGAATCAATAAAGCCAACCGATGAAAGCAGTAATGATCATATACAATCAGGCTCACACCGAAAAGGTTGAATACATGTTTGAAAGGCTTGGAGTGAAAGGCTATACCCTCTGGGAGAATGTCCAGGGCAGGGGAAGCAGCACGGGTGTCCCTCACTTTGGCACCCACACCTGGCCGGAAATAAACAAGAGCGTCCTTGCGGTAGTTGAGGACAGCCTTGTGGATGAAATCCTCGACAAGGTAAAAAAGATTGATACCATAAGCGAAGACATCGGCATCAGGGCTTTTGTCTGGGATGTACTGAAGACAGTATAGACTTTTAACATTGATTCTCAAATAGATGCAGGAGGGTGTCTCATAGGTCCACAAGATCTGATTTAACTTTTGAGACACCCTCTTTTTTTTTATATTAATCCTCTATGCGATTGGAATTTCAATCATAGAAATCCGGCAGAAACCTTTCATCATGATCAATTTCGTATTCTTTTAAATAGTCCATGAATTCTTCTTTGAATGTTTGTTTCATATGATGTGTTTTTTGATTTAAGATGTATTTGATAACATTATCAATTTGAGACCTGCTATAGGAAAAAGCACCAAATCCTTCCTGCCAGTTGAATCTGCATTTACATAATTTGTTTTCATTGATGAATATGTTGGAGGATTTTTTCAGTTCGCGCACAAAATCAGAAAGGCAGCATGATGGCAACATTCCAATCAGGATGTGGAGGTGATTTGAAGTTCCGTTAATGGCCAGGAGTTTTTGTTTATTATTTCTGATGAAACCGGAAATGTATTTATGCAATCTGTCTTCCCATTCAGGGTTGATGTTATTGTCTCTACCACGAACAGCAATGACAATTTGGATGTAAATCTGACTGTACGTAGACATTTTATACGAATTGGTGGAACATTTTATTTAGCAGCGACTGAAAACATGAATTTATATAATTAAAATATTCAATCATAATAATTTGCATGAAAATGTGCGATCCCTTCAGGATCGAAAATGTGGGAAAATGATTGTGCTACAAAGCTGTGATGCCTTCAGCATCAGTGTTTAGATTTGATCGCGAAGCTATCACAGCTTTATAGCTGATGTCCAGGTTAAATGAATATCAACTACAAAGCTGTGATTCCTTCAGCATCAGTTTTTAGATTTGATCGCGAAGCGATCACAGATTTGTAGCTGATATCCAGGTTAAATGAATATCGACCCCGGAGGGGTCACACATATAAAAAAGGGATCCTCGCGGATCCCTTTATACATATATAATATATGTGGTGAAAATCTATTCTTCTTCTTCCTCTTCGGAGTAAGCTTTGATAACCGATTCCTGGACATCGCCCGGAACCTGGTTGTACTCCGCGAATTTCATTGTGTAGAACGCGCGTCCGCCGGTGATGGAGCTCAGTGCAGTCGAGTACTTGTTCATCTCTGCAAGAGGCACCTTGGCCTTGATAACCTCGAAGCGCTTTTCGCTGGCCATCCCGAGAACCATGCCACGGCGTCCCTGGAGGTCACTGATCACATCACCCATCCTGTCTGAAGGAACGTAGATCTCAACATCATAAACCGGCTCGAGGATCTTCGGGTTTGCATTCTTGAATGCTGTGCTGAATGCGTTACGTCCTGCAAGGCGGAACGAGATCTCGTTGGAGTCCACAGGGTGCATCTTGCCATCATATACATACACCCTTATATCGCGGGCATAAGATCCTGTAAGAGGACCGATTTCCATCTTCTCCATGATACCTTTGAGAATGGCAGGCATAAATCTTGCATCGATAGATCCGCCAACGATGCAATTGCAATAGATCAGCTTGCCACCCCATGCAAGAGCTATTTCTTCCTTGTCGCGTACTGATATCTTCTGCTCTTTTCCTCCGATCTTAATCATGGAAAGCTCCTTGGAACCTTCCTCATACGGTTCGATGACGAGGTGAACTTCACCGAACTGTCCGGCGCCACCTGATTGTTTCCTGTGGCGGTAATCAGCCTGGGCTATTTTTGTTATTGTTTCACGGTACTGGATCTTTGGAGCAAAGAAGTGTGTCGGGATCCTGTAGATATTGTCAAGATGCCACTTCATTATATTAAGATGATATTCGCCATTGCCATGAACGATTATCTGTTTAAGCTCCTTTGAATATTCCACTATGATGGTGGGGTCTTCCATATGAATCTTGTTGAGCGCTTCTCCGAGCTTCTCATCATCACTTTCGCTTACAGCCTTAATAGCAGTGCGGTATTTCGGCTCAGCGAATTTCACACCTTCAAATTTCCAGTCAGCACCAGGACCATTGAGAGTGTGACCCATCCTGGTATTTTTCAGCTTTACAAAAGCGCCGATATCGCCTACATGCATTTCAGGCACCCTGACCCTGTTTTTCCCGGCTGTAACGTTTAACTGTGAGAGTCTTTCCTTGGTACCGTTGTTTGCGTTTACCACATCGAGGTTCTCTGTTATTTTTCCCGAATAAACCCTGAAGAAGTTAACTTCGCCAATATGTTCTTCAATTGCTGTCTTGAAAATATAAACAGAAGCCGGACCATTGGGATCGGGCTTAACTTCTGCTCCTTTATTGTTCTTTATTGCAGGCAGGTCTTTGATCGAAGGTGCAGAACCCACAATAAATTCAAGCAACCTGTCGACACCGATGTTGTTCTTTGCTGATGTGCAGAGAACGGGGAACATGCCTCTTGTTGCAATACCTTTGGCTATACCTTTTTTTATCTCATCTTCTGAAAGAGTATCGTTTGAGAAGAAGAGCTCCATCAGCGACTCATCGCTTTCAGCTGCTTTTTCAACAAGTGCCTGATGAAGATCGGCAGCCCTGTCGGCCTGGTCTGCGGGAATATCAACAACTTCAGCTTTTCCACCTTCTTTGGCGTAACGATACATCTTCATCTTAAGGACATCGATGATTGAATTGAATCCCGTGCCCTCGTTCAAAGGATACTGTAAGATGACAACATTGTTGCTGAGCCTCTCTTTCATCATTTCAATCGCTTTTTCAAAATGCGATTTTTCATGATCGAGACCATTGACAACGAATATTACAGGCTTGTTGCTCTTTTCAGTGTGCCTGAAGTGTATTTCAGTACCAACTTCAACTCCGTTCTGAACATTTATAACCAGCAGAGCTGCATCGGAAACAAAAAGGGAAGAAATCACACCGCCGCTGAAATCATCAAGGCCGGGTGTGTCGAGAATGTTTATTTTATTATTAAGGTATTCAGTATTAAGAACCGCTGAATAGATTGAGTTTCCGTTTTCATGCTCGATAGGCCTGTAGTCAGAAACCGTGTTCTTTGCCTCTATTGTACCTCTTCTTTCTATAACGCCGCCATTAAAAAGCATTGCTTCTGCTAGAATTGTTTTCCCTGAGCCAGAGTTCCCGAGCAGGGCAACGTTTTTAATCTGGTCCGCCTGGTAAGTTTTCATACTTTACTGGTTGTTTTATGTATGTAATTATTTTCTATATAATCCTGGATAGGCGGACAAAATTAATAATTTTTTAAAATCTGATCCAGAAAGAGCTGAGAATTACGATTTTTTTATTTCCTTTGCATCAGTTTTTTGAAAAGCAGGAGTACCGGTTTTTCTGTCACATGTAAGTGTACAAAACTTTTTCATCGGAAAAGTCGGGAAGTGAACCTGTGAAAAGGCTTACAATTTAATGTAAGGAACATATTTTTTAAAAAACGACAACAACAGGATGTAGCTGATTATTCAGCTATTGCTGTGATGTTAAAAGATGAAATGTAATATTTCGAAAAATTTATTATACATGTTTGGAATTGTTTTTTAAAACAATACCTTTGCAAACCATTTTTTGGAGAAAATTTTAATAAAAATTTAACGGATTTATGCCCACAATTCAGCAGTTAGTAAGGAAAGGCAGGAAGAAACTG
>JBLNAO010000317.1:0-5031 GCA_050259395.1 Chloroflexota bacterium | reverse complement strand
GGTGCTGTATTGACTGGAAGACCGGCAAAAAGATGTGGGAACAGACCTGGAACTGCAAAGGATCGATAATTGCAGCTGATGGGATGCTTTACATATACGATGAGCGTCAGGGTAACGTGGGGCTGCTGAAAGCCACTCCCGAAAAATTTGATCTGGTCAGCAGCTTCAAGATCACCCAGGGCAATGCCGGTCCATTCTGGGCACACCCTGTGATACATAATGGGGTCCTCTATATAAGGCATACCAATGCCCTTATGGCGTATAACATTAAAGGTTGACAGACTTCTTATATCGTAAATTTTAGCCCCTACCACTTTGGCGGATGGGTTGGGGAAAGGTCGACCGCATGTCATTATTTATAATTTGTTAGTTGACTATCTGAATGACCGGAAACGGAACAAATAAGAACAGGCATATAATACTATGCAACTGCAAAGGGGAGAGGATCAGTTCTGATCTTCTCTCTTCTTTGGACGGTTATCTCAGGAATATGCCGGTACATATTACGAAAGTCAATGACCTCTGCGGTATCGTTCATAAAGATAAGGAAGCAGTAACCCGGCTATTTTCAGTTGATGAAGAACATCTCGTGCTCGGTTGTTACACCCGTACAATGAACCTTCTCCTTGAACAGGCGGATGTTAAAACCACTGGCATTAATTACCTTAACATGGTTGAAAAAGCCAGGGAACAGGTTCTCAATGAGATTGAGGAATTCTGCAGTGGCCAGGAAAACAATCCCGGATTCAGTGAGATTTCGGAAGATTCTGGCTGGCCCTCATGGTACCCGGTAATTGATTATTCGAGGTGCACTTCATGCGGTCAATGTGCCGATTTCTGCCTTTTCGGAGTATATGACAAGACAGACAAAAACGTCAAGGTAGTCAATCCTGAAAGTTGTAAAAATAACTGCCCGGCATGTGCCCGTATTTGCCCCTCAACAGCTATTATATTCCCTAAATACAGGCATGGTGGAGCGATTGGAGGCTCGGAGGAGATCGATGAACAGGCAGAGCTGAAAAGACAGACACAGGATATTAATGAATTCCTGGGGAATGACATTTATTCTGCAATCGAGAGACGAAAAGTCAAAAGGCAATCAATCATCAGGCAGGAGGCTATGAACAAAGCGGTTTCGGAGAGGGAGAATGCGTTAAGAGAGATTAAAATGAATAATTCCACTGATGTCATTATATAAGAACTTCATAAAAACCGACAAAAGGTGCAGGCGAAAATTCCTTTTCAACATGGGTTGGAAAGGCTTTACCGGCTTTATGAAATTCAGAAGAAGGAGCAAGGCCGGGAAAGTTTTTCCGGCGTTCCAGTTCATATCGGTTACAAACGATTGCAATCTCAGCTGCCAGGGTTGCTGGGTCAAAACTGATGGAGTAAAAAATTATATGAAACCTGAGCAGATTGATGGCATAATTGAAGCCGGAAAGAAGCAGGGATCATATTTCTATGGCATTCTCGGGGGCGAGCCACTTCTGCATAGACAGCTGCCCGAAATTTTCATGAAGCACAAGGATTCCTATTTTCAGCTGTTCACAAATGGAACCCTTTTCACAAAATCAATTGCAGCAAAGCTTCGCCAGGCAGGCAATGTAACTCCGCTGATCAGCCTTGAAGGTGACGAGAATGTTGCCGACATACGACGCGGAGGTCACAGGGTCTATAACAGGACACTTGAAGCGATAAAGACATCTGTGGAGGAAGGACTGATAACCGGAGTGGCAATAAGTGTCTGCAAATCGAATATCGAAATGGCATTGTCGGACGGGTTCGTGAACATGCTTCACGACATGGGCGTGTTATATATATGGTATTATATCTACAGGCCGGCCGGGATCAATCCGAATTACGCCCTTACCCTCGACGCAAATGAGATAGGCCGGTTAAGAAAGTTCCTCGTTGAAGGAAGAATGCGTTTTCCCGTAATCATGATCGATTCATACTGGCGAGCAAACGGAGAACCTTTCTGCCCGGCCGCCGATGGACTGAGTCATCATATTAATCCTGCCGGGTACATTGAACCCTGCCCTGTTGTACAGCTTGCCCGGGAAAACATTTCATCAGGCGACCTCGTAAACACCTATGAAGGCTCGGAGTTTCTCAGGGACTTCAAGCTGGAGATAAACAATAAAACAAGGGGATGCGTGCTGATGGAAGATCCGGCATGGCTGAAATCTTTCTCTGAAAAACACAATGCCTTAAATTCGTCCAACAGGACTGAGTATCTTGATTCTCTCGAAAAAGCTCCTTCTGTGGTAAGTCATGGTTCCTCGCCGGTTATACCTGAGAAGAGCCTGATATACAGGTTTGTCAAAAAATTTGCCTTCTTCGGAATGGGGGCGTACGGATGAAAAATAATTGAAATGATATCCGAGACTGCGTTAACTCTTGTTGTACCTCCCGAAAAGAAATTGAGGGAAGATATCCGGCAGAATGTGGATCAGCATTTTGCCGTGAACAGGATCATTCCGCCCGTTTCATATAACAAGCTGGCAGAGATGGCCGATTCCCTGCTTGAAAAACATGGCTGGGACAGGAGTTACAAGGCCTTTGTCATGGTCTGCAGCGGCAATTCAATCTGGAGGCCGGTAGTAGGAGCAATCCCTTTCAAAAGGAGAATGCTGCTTCTTCCCCAATGCCTTAAAAACAGCAATATGTGCAAAGGGGTCCAGGATGAGCTTGGACTGCTTTGCGCCGAGTGTGGCAACTGCAATATTTCCGGCTTCCTCAGGGAAGCTGAAAAACTCGGTTACCTGACAGTCGTTTCTGAAGGAACAACGATAGCATCACGTCTGGTTGAAAGCGGAAAAGTCGATGCTGTAATAGGGGTGGGATGCATGGAGGTTCTCCAGAAAATGTTTGTCGCGGTGAACAAGTATTCAGTCCCGTCGATAGGTGTTCCGCTCCTTTCATGCGGATGCATCGATACAACAGCAGATGCAGCCTGGATCAGACAGGAGATAAATCACCTGGAAGACAGGTCGGGTTACAGATTCCTTAACCTTAATGACATGGCTGAAAAGGTAAAATCTTTCTTCACTGAAGAACAGATAAGCCAGGTATTGAATCTGACTGGTACAGCAACTGATCAGATCATTAAGGAAGTCCTTCTGGCGGGGGGAAAAAGGATACGGCCTCTGCTTACAGCCCTCGCATTTGAAGCATTCAGCGATCATCCTGACCAGGAGGTCATGAAGAAACTGGCCTTTTCGGTTGAATGCTTTCACAAGGCCTCCCTTATCCACGACGACATCGAAGACGATGATCCGACAAGATACGGCAAGCAAACATTACACACGAAGTACGGCGTTCCTGTAGCAATTAATTCAGGAGATCTCCTGATTGGTGAAGGATACAGGCTGATTACAGAATGCAAGCTCGATCCTGCTGTCATAACAAAATGCATCAGGGTAATTTCAAAGGGTCACAAGGCAATGTCGGTTGGGCAGGGGGCTGAACTGATAGCCCGCAGAAACAACGATATGATTTATATCGATGACCTCCTGGAAATTTTTGAGAACAAATCAGCAGAGGCATTCAGGGTTGCACTTCTTATGGGGGCCGTGGCAGCCGGAGCAGACGAGAGAACCCTTAATCTCCTGGATAATTTCAGCTCACACATCGGAAGGGCATACCAGCTGAAGGATGACCTGGAAGATCTTCCCGGCGGAAATGATTTCTCAGCAGTGAAAAATCCCTCAGCTCTTATTTCAGTCCTTCTAGCAAGCGCAAACGAGGAAGAAATGAGTGACCTTCAGGCGGCCGTGAAAGAAAATGACTATGCCAGGATCCATCACCTCTTCAGTAAATATGACGTAGCCGGTAAGCTCGGCACAATGATCAGGGAACACCTTAATAAGCTCGACAGGTGCCTGTCAGATCTTCAGAATATCCCTTTAAAAATTGCCCTTTATGAGATTGTGGGAAGAACTTTCAGGGATTATCTTTAAACGAATAGCCAGTCAGTATTTAAAGACATTCCGTGAGAAAAGTCCTGAAAAGATCCTCAGGAAATCCCTGGGAATGCTTGACCCTGAGGTTCAAGTCACTTTAAAAGAGTATGTCAGGAAGAGCCTTAGTCCTCCAGGCGGATTTATGGACAGGGGCGGAAAACCGGATATTTACTACACGTTGTTCGGCTATTATCTTGCCGAATCACTTGATCTCACGGATTTATTCCCATCGATCCGCAGCTTTACTGAAAATGAGATAAGCCGTAATGATCTCAAAGGCGTCCCCCTGCACTGCGCTGCAATTTTATTTTCAAAGCTGTGCAATGACAAAGCAGTTGAGAAAAGGCTCAGGGGTCTGATAAGGGTGCATCTTAAAAGGAAGGATGATAAGCAGCCGGCATACCGGGCATTCATCAGTCTTCTCTCGTGCTATTACCTCAATGATTTCCGCAGTCTTTACCTTATCAAGAAACAACTTGAAAAATTAAATAGCAGTAATCAGCTGCCTTCCCCTGTAGTTGCCGCCTTACTTGTATTACAGCATAGTTTTGGCAGAAATGTTGAGGAATTGAAGCAGATCCTGCTTTCATTCTTTTCCAATCCTATGGGTGGAGCAACTTTCTCTCAGGCTACCACTGACCCCCAGGGGGGCGCACAAGAAACTCTTCAACCTGAAAACCCAGGGTCCTTCGCTCGGGTTACCCCTAACCCCCAAGGGGGCGCTCATCAAGTCCCCCCTGGGGGATTTAGGGGTGAACAGTCCGGAGGTTTTAAGGCCGTAAAAGCAGCACCCGTTCCGGACCTGCTTTCCACGGCAGTTTCTCTTTATGCTCTCCGGTTTGCAGGACATGATTTACGGATGATAAAACCAGCTTGCCTGGCTTTCATAGATTTACTGTATAATGATGGGGGATTCAGTGCAAATGTTGTTGATCCTGATCCGGATATAGAATACACTTTTTACGGGTTCCTGGCATTGGGCTCGCTGGCAGATTGATATGGAAAAAGAAAAGCTGCAAAAAAAATTCCGGGAACTGGCTGAAAGGCTCATTTCTGAACAGAATGA
>JBLNAO010000316.1:0-2731 GCA_050259395.1 Chloroflexota bacterium | reverse complement strand
CCGGAAGGACTTAATGCCTTTATTTCTTACCGGATCAGCAGGAATTTTGCTGTTGTGCTTGAAAACCCTGTGGCTGAAGATGAGCCAGCCATGAAGAAGTGCATAAGGGCATTCAGCCGTTTTTGTTATGAGAACAGCCTCAAGGATATTTATTACAGGGTGCCTAAGGAGAGCCTTCACATATACCATGAATTATCGAGAAAAAGCCTCTTTATAGGCCAGGAAGCCATTGTCGATCTCAGCACATTCACCCTTGAAGGCGGTGAAAAAAAATCTTTAAGGAATGCATTGAATAAAGTGAAAGCAGAAGGTTATACGATACACATCTACAATCCGCCTCTGCGCGATGGACTCGTTCAGAAGCTGAAGGCCGTAAGCCAGGAGTGGCTCAGGCTCACCGGAAGGCAGGAGATCGTGTTTTCGCAGGGGATGTTCATCGATTTGGAAATTAAGAATCAGGTTGTTATTACTGTAGAAAACAAAGAGGAGCTTGTTGCTGCCTTCCTGAATATTATTCCCGATTACTCGAAAGATGAAGGGACATACGATCTTCAGAGAAAGACTGCAGCTTCACCCAATGGAGTAATGGATTCGGTTATAATTGAGATGTTTAATTATTTCAAATCAGCAGGGATCAGGTATGTCAACCTCGGCTTTGCACCAATGTCGGGAGTGAATGATCCCCACAACTTCCCTGAACGATCGATGAAATTCGCCTATGAAAAGATCAGGTCATTCGCTCATTACAAGGGTCTGAGAGAATATAAGGAGAAATTCAATCCTGACTGGAAAGACAAATACCTCGTTTACAGTCATGATTATGATCTGCTGAGTATTCCGGCTGCAATTTCGGGAGTTATAAAAACTACCTGAAGAACCTCACTCCCGCCGTTTGAAACTTTTTCTATTCTGATCCCGGGTAAGGAACATCATATCCTTTGACTGAATGCCAGAGGACCTTATTCAGGGTTATTTCTTCTTCATACTCCAGGTCATCGTTCAGGCTTAATCGCAGATCCATGGATTTTTTTGCCCAATGTAATTGCGCACCAGAGATGGCTGATAATCCCGGATTCATTTCATCAAGGGGGATATTGTTTGGTACTGCCGTATATGGTGTAAGGTCCGGAAAACCGGTAAAGCAATCATTCATGGGCATTGCTATCAGATCAAACCTGCTCATGGGCGGAAGTCCCAGTATCAATTCTATCGTACGCAATATGCTGTTCTGATTATAATGTGTGCTTACAACTTCGCCTCTTTTTGTATAAGGACTGATACAGAATGCAGTCGTACGATGGCCGTCTACATGATCAAGTCCGTTCTGGGGATCATCTTCAATGACAAAAATTACAGTTTCTTTCCAGAATTTACTTTTGCTTACGGCTTCAACTATTCTTCCAAGGGCAAGATCATTGTCAGCCACCATTGCCCTTGGAGTCGGAAAATCCTCCTGGGTACCAGAAGTATGGTTGTTTGGCAGTGACAGCATCATGAGGTTCGGAAATGAATCTGATTTTTCAAAAGCGTGAAGTTCTTTAATGAAGACATCTGCCTTATACTGGTCATTTATAGTCCTGGGCGAACCGGTATATTCAGGACAAAAGTGATTTTCGAGTGTGTGGATTGTAGGAATTGCCTCTATTTTTATTTTCCCGGCTCCGCTTTTATAATCATTGTAAAGATCAGTCCATGTAACATTTTCAGGAGTTAATTTATCTTTTACAAATTCACCATAGGTTCTGAATTTGAGCCCGGCTTTCAGGACATAATCCCAGATAAAACCTGTTGGAGCATAAACCAATGGATCATCTCCGTTCCATGGATAACCGCGCACCCAGTCGGGAAAGGATTTCTCGAGATAGTCAGTTGTATATCCCTGGCTGGTCCAGTTGTGCCCCTCAGCGCTCATCACACCATTGCAGTATGTGTTGTCGAGCAAAACAAAATCTTCAGAAATTTTATGCTGGTTGGGAGTGACAAGTCGTCCGAACATGCATAAGGTGCTGTCTCCGTTTCCGATCTTCATGTCACCGAAGATCTGGTCATAGGTACGGTTTTCTTTAATAATATATATCACGTGCTTAAAGACCGATTTTTCCCCGGGTTTTACGGGAACAGGCACAAATGATTCCTTAACTTTTTGAATATTCATCGCCTGGGCAATACGGGGCAACCTCATGTTTACAGCTGCCTTGATCGTATAGTTCTCCAATGTGTCAGAGCCGGGTACCCTTATGAATGAAACGGAGCCGGTCTGGCCTGGACTGCTGAATCCATGTTTTCTTGCGCCCAGATCCCTGCTCCCTATACCCTTCATATTGACCACGAAAAGATCTTTCCCATCTTTTGACACTACAACCGCACCGGGGTACCATCCGGCAGGTATTAATCCGGTTAACCTGTTTTCTGAAAGATCATAAACGGCCAGGAGGTTATCACCACCATTTGCAATATAGAGTGTCTTTCCATCGGGCGAAACCGCAAGGGCGCCGGGTGCGCTTCCGAACGGAAGTTCCTCCATAGGTTTGGTACTTATTGTTTTAATTACCACGTCAGAATCAGTGTCAATGACTGAAACTGCGTCGCTGTTTGAATTAGCTACATAAAGGGCAGAACCATCAGGCGAAAGAGCCATTCCACACGGATGAAGACCGACGGCTATTTCCCTGGCAACGGTGTTTTCGGCTAAATCAATTACTGATACTGTGCCTGATGATGCAACGCCCGT
>JBLNAO010000315.1:0-19719 GCA_050259395.1 Chloroflexota bacterium | reverse complement strand
TGGTCTGCCGGAGGTGGCATGCCCCCGGAGGTAAGGAATGAAAACATTTTAGCTTTTACGGACGCAGTAAGGAAATATTCAAAATAACCAGGCTTCAACTTATGAAAAAATTATTCTTGCTCATTGTTCCTTTCATCGTTTATTCATGCGGAACAGTCACAAAAAAAGAGGAAGTTAACGCAGATTCAGGTATGGTAAGGCTGATAACAATCGATCCGGGGCATTTCCATGCGGCACTTGTCCAGAAAACTATGTACGATCAGGTTTCACCCGATGTTCATGTCTTTGCTCCCAGTGGCCCGGATGTTCAGCAGCATCTCGACAGGATCAATTCCTATAATACCCGTACGGATAATCCCACAAAATGGAATGAGATTGTTTATTCAGGTCCTGATTTTTTTGAGAAAATGATGGAAACCAAACCAGGAAACGTAGTGGTGCTGTCGGGGAATAACAGGAAAAAGGCGGAATATATTACTAAATCAATAGATGCGGGACTGAATGTTCTTGCCGATAAGCCCATGATAATCAGGGCAGAAGATTTTCCTGTACTTGAAGCAGCATTCAAAACGGCATCTGAGAAGGGAGTTCTTCTGTATGACATTATGACTGAAAGATACGAGACCACAACAATACTTCAGAAATTGTTGTCTTTGAATCCCGGGGTTTTCGGCACCCTGCAGAAAGGTTCCGAGAAAGAGCCTGCAGTTTCGAAGATAAGCGTGCACCATTTCTCAAAGCTTGTTTCGGGGGTTCCTCTGAAAAGACCGGCATGGTTCTTCGACGTTGAACAGCAGGGAGAAGGCATTGTTGATGTAACAACCCATCTTGCCGATCTCGTGCAGTGGGAGTGCTTCCCTGAACAGGTACTCAGCCCGTCCGACATCACAATGATATCAGCCAGGAGATGGGCCACAAGCCTTACTTCAGAGGATTTCAAAAATGTCACAGGATTTGACACCTACCCTGATTACCTGCAGAAAGATGTAAAAGACGGCAAGCTGAATGTTTTCGCAAACGGCGAGATGATCTACAAGATAAAAGATGTCTTTGCAAAGGTCTCTGTTGAATGGCATTTCATGCCTCCGGCCGGTGCTGGCGATACACATTATTCTGTAATGCGGGGCACGAACTGCGACCTGGTGATCAAACAGGGAGCCGCTGAAAAATATCTTCCGACACTGTATATAGAGAATATAAAGGGGGCTGCGGATGAATTCACCAAGAAGCTGAATGAAGCAGTTGCCACTCTTCCTTATGACAGCATAACAATCGAACCTGCAGGGGAAGGGATTCTTAAAGTCAGGATGCCATCAAAATACAGGGTTTCTCACGAAGAGCATTTTGGTCAGGTTACCGCAAAGTACCTTGAATATCTCAAAGCAGGAAAAATGCCTGATTGGGAAGTGCCGGGAATGATCACCAAGTACTTTACAACCACAAGCGCTCTTAAGATGGCGAAGGGACAATAAGGCGCAGGGCACAGGGCTCAGGGCTCAGAGCAAAGGGCTCAGGGCTCAGGGCTCAGGGCAAGAGCGGGTTGAGGGTGAAAAATATTTTAAAACAGATCTTCCACTAACATTGCAAACAGCTCTTCAAGGCTTATGCCGTAAGCTGCTGCCTGTTTAGGGACTATGCTTTCCCTTGTAAGCCCGGGAACGGTGTTGATCTCGAGGAAATATGGTTTGTTGTTAACAACGATAAAGTCGACACGGACAATTCCTTTGCATCCAAGAATTTCATAGATGCGCAGGCTGAGGCGCTGGATCTCATCACCAAGGGAACATGGAAGCTGCGCAGGAGTAATCTCATCCGATTTGCCGGGTGTGTATTTAGCCTCATAGTCAAAGAATTCATTCTTGCTGATTATTTCCGTAACAGGCAGAACAAGGGTTTTGTCCTTTGTTTTCATCACACCGCAGGCAACCTCCCTTCCATTCAGGAAACCCTCTATCAGTACTTCGTTGCTCTCCCTGTAAGCCACTTCCATGGCGGAAAGCAGTTCTTCCTTCTTCTTTACTTTAGTAACACCGAAACTCGAGCCGCTGTCATTAGGTTTTACAAAGCATGGCAATCCCGTGCGGCTGATGATTGATGCCGGATCAAAGGGTTCACCTTTTCGGACAAGGAAAGCCTCAGCCATTTCGATCTTGTACTCTTTCAAAAAGAGCTTGCATGCCTGTTTGTTAAAGGTAAGGGCAGAGCTGAACGCTCCGCAGCTTGTGTAAGGAATTTTCAGCATGTCAAAATAACCCTGAAGGAGTCCGTTCTCGCCGGGGGTCCCATGAATTGCAATGAACACTCCGTCGAACCTTATTTTTGTTCCGGCAATGTTGAGGCTGAAATCATTCTTGTCGATGCTGTGATATCTGCCTTTCGCATCTTCCCAGTACCAGTTCGAACCCTTTATAACTATTATATAGGGCTTGTATTTTGATGAAAGTATGTTGCAAACTTCGCCTGCACTCTTTACAGAGATTACGTATTCCGATGAGTCTCCTCCTGCAGCTATAGCTATGGTTTTCATTATTGCCGGATTTGGCGCCAAAATTAGTCATTAATCATTAACTTTGTTAAATTTTAAATTTCAGCGAAATGAAAAAAGGTTGCCTGATTCCGATAATTATCGTAGTCTTTCTTGTTATCATGGGCTTTGTCTGGGGTTCCAGGGTCTACAACGGCATGGTTACAATGCAGGAAAATGTTACAAGCCAGTGGGGTAATGTTGAAACACAATACCAGCGCAGGGCAGATCTGATACCGAATTTTGTAAATACAGTGAAGGGCGCAGCTGAGTTCGAGCAAAGCACCTTAACGCAGGTTATTGAGGCACGTGCAAAAGCAACTCAGGTGAAGATCGATCCGACGAATATGACACCGGAGGCTCTTCAGCAGTTTCAGCAGGCACAGGGGGAACTCTCCTCTGCCCTCGGAAGGTTAATGGTTGTGGTTGAGAAATATCCGGAGTTAAGGGCAACCCAGAATTTCAGGGATCTGCAGGTTGAGCTGGAAGGAACAGAAAACCGCATCTCCGTTGAAAGAAGGAAATTCAATGAGGTGGCAAAAAGCTATAATACCTATATCAGGAGATTTCCGCAGAATTTCTTTGCAGGTATGTTCGGCTTTGAGTCCAAGCCTTACTTCGAAGCTATGGAAGGCTCGGAAAAAGCTCCTGAGGTGAAATTTTAAAATGTAACAGGATGAATGCATCGACTTTCTTCAACGCGGAGGAACAGGAAAAACTCCTTGCTTCCATCAGGGAGGCTGAGAAGGAGACCTCGGGTGAGATTCGGATCCATATCGACACTACATGCAGTGAAGACGTCCTCGACAGGGCTGCCTGGATGTTCAAAAAGCTTGGTATGGAAAAGACAGCCGAGAGAAACGGGGTACTGTTCTATCTTGCCGTCAAAGACAGGAAGTATGCGATTCTTGGTGATGCAGGCATCAATGCGAAAGTTCCGAAAGATTTCTGGGACAGCATAAGTGAGCTTCTTGCACGCCATTTCAAAGAAGGAAAATTCATTGAAGGTCTTTCTGAAGGCATCATACAGGCAGGAAAGCAGCTAAAAAAGCACTTCCCTTACCTGAAAGAAGATAAGAACGAGCTATCCGATGAACTGTCCTTTGGCAAAGAAGAAGGGAATAAGAAATGACATCAATAAAGAAACTCTATGCAGGTTTGATCGCTTTGCTGCTGATCCTGCCTGCCCTTTTCAATACAATTGCTGCACAGGATATTCCTGACAAGCCTGTACCTCCAAGGCTGGTGAACGATTTTGCCGGAATGCTCAACGGACAGGATGCCAACAGGCTAGAACAGAAGCTGGTGGCCTTCAATGATTCCACTTCAACTCAGATCGCTGTTGTGACCGTCCAGTCACTTAATGGCTACGATCTTGTTGATTTTGCAGACAGGCTGGCAGAGAAATGGGGAATAGGCCAGAAAGGTCGCGACAACGGGATCCTTGTTCTGGTGAAACCTAAAACAGCCGAATCAGACGGTGAGGTTACAATTCGTACAGGATATGGAATGGAGGGAGTGGTGCCCGACCTTACTGCTTCGGAGATAATCGACAGGGAAATAGTGCCATCGTTCAGCAATGGTGACATCTACGGGGGTCTCGACAAGGCAACAAACACCCTGATGTCGCTTACAAGAGGCGAGTTCACCGCAGATCAGTACAGGAGGCAGGGAGGTAAAAGCAAATCAGGTGGCTTTTTACCAATCATCTTCATCATTATCGTTATTGCCCTGCTATCACGCAGGGGTGGTGGCGGAAGAGGCAGGCGACTGACATCCGGCGGCAATCTGCCTTTCTGGCTGCTAATGAGCATGCTAGGATCCGGCGGAAGGTCACACAGCGGCAGCTGGGGCGGATTCTCCGGTGGAGGAGGCTTTGGCGGCGGTGGTGGATTCGGAGGCTTCGGCGGAGGTGGCTTCGGAGGCGGAGGTGCAAGAGGTTCCTGGTAAACTTAAGAATTAACACAGAGTGGAACAGAGAAATCCTCTGTGAACCTCTGTGGTCCTCTGTGTAACCTGGTTTTTTTCACTCTTCAATTTCCCTTCCGGATACATATTTCCGCCATTTTTCAATCACCTGCGTCATATCATCCGGTAATTCGGAATCGAACGAGAGCCTCTTTCCTGTTACAGGATGATCGAATGCCAGCGATTTGGCATGCAATGCCTGGCGTGGCATAATATTGAAGCAGTTCCTGATGAACTGCTGGTATTTTGTGAAGGTCGTGCCTTTGATTATCCTGTTCCCGCCATACTCTTCATCATTGAAAAGCGGATGCTTCATCCAGCTCAGATGGATCCTTATCTGGTGGGTTCTTCCTGTCTCAAGCTTACATTCGATAAGAGAAGTATAGCCAAACTCTTCTAATACTTTATAATGAGTTATTGCCGGTTTTCCTTCATCACCCTCAGGAAAGACCTGCATCACCTTCCTGTCCCTTATGCTTCTTCCGACATTTCCGACGATAGTGCCAACCCTGGGATCAGGCACACCCCATACAAGGGCAATGTATTTCCGGTCTGTCGTCCTGTCGTAAAACTGCTTTGAAAGCTTGTACAGCGCATATTCATTCTTTGCCACAACGAGGATGCCGGAAGTGTTTTTATCTATCCTGTGCACCAGCCCGGGGCGGCTCTCGCCGGAACTGAACAATGGGAGGTCTTTGAAATGCCACATCAGGGCATTGACAAGAGTGCCAGTGTAATTGCCGTATCCGGGATGCACCACCATGCCAGGCTCCTTATTGACAACCACAAGGTCATCATCCTCATACACAATATTTAAAGGTATGTTTTCCGGAATAAGCTCGATTTCCCTCGGTGGCGCGGGAAGCACTATCTGTACAACATCACCGGGCTTGATTTTGTAATTTGGCTTCACCGGATTGTTGTTGACCAGTATGCAGCCTGCATTGGCTGCATTCTGTATCCTGGTCCTTGAGGTGTTTTCGAGCCTGTCGGTAAGGAACCTGTCTATTCTCAGCAGCGATTGTCCGGGATCGGCTTTGAACCTGAAATGTTCAAACATCTCCTGCTGTTCCGCAAGTTCCTCTTCAGCCATAACTACTTTGATTTGATTAGCCTGTTAAATCCTATGCGCCTGCCATTTACGATCGTCACTACAATATACATTCCTTCCTGGAGTTCCGAAACGTCGATGAAATCATTAAAAGGCACTTTCATGAGCTCATGCCCTGAGAGATCTATGATGCTGATAAAGGCCGACGAGGAGTAGGGACGCTCCTTTATGCTTATCCTTACCTGGTCGTGAGCAGGGTTGGGCCATAAGGATATTTGATTCTGATCCTTCTCAGGAGAATCGTTTATGCCTGTAAGCAGCGGGAGGCCCAGGACAGGTCTTATCATCACACTGCCTTCAGTCTGGGATTGGTTCCAAGCACCGTTCAACCAGAAGAACTGCTTCCCTTTATGAGGTGTGTTGATGTCAAATCCTGCATTGAGGAATGTTTCTGACCTTTGCTTCCAGCCTACATAAAAAATTCCGTCGACCTTAACTCCTTCCGGGATATGGTAATTGTAAAAACCGTTGATCATCGACCCGCTCTCCACAATGACTTCCTCCCTGCTGTAAATTACATTTCCCGGGTTGCCGTTATTGTCATCCCACACCATTATGTCGAAAGCCCTCCTGTTGGCATCCTGGTAGCTGTCGTTGAAGCAGATGGCAATGGCTCTCAGTGTGTCGGGCATGAACGATGTGAACCTGTAAGCCAACATTGCATTCCTGGAACCAAGTCCGTTAATCCCGTAACCGCCTTCTGACGAACCATCGTCATAAGCGAAGTAATTGCTGAACACCTGGTAGTATGTTATTGTATCGTTTGACTTCGGATCGAATTCGTCTGTTTTCAGTGAGCATGTTATCCTGAAGAGGGCGGAATCGGTATTATCTGTATTGAATGTGTAAATAAGACTGGCATTGTAATCAACATCCGACCCGGGCTGTACGTTCGTCGCACCTGCCGAGAATGAATGAACCTGCATATTTTTGTAGACGTCTGTTATCTCGAAATTCCTTGTTACATTCCTTATAATGGCATCGTTGTTCCTGTAATGAACTGGTATCGCCGAACCCATTTCCTGGAGATACACCTGCCTGAACTGTTTCCAGGGCATTGCCTCGTACCTCTTCAGAAGAGATCTTACGGGAAGCCTGAAAGCAACATCGTTATAGGCTGTATCTGTGGCATTGCGGTTTACATCAATCAAAAGATAATCGATGTTCCAGATGTCGCAATTCCCGATCATCGAAGGGTCATTCAGGTTTCTGCTGAGGCTTGCATAATTAACAAACCTGAACCTGAAACCTTTCATGAGCCATCGCTGATGAGCTACCGGAATGATTACATTATTAAATCCTCTTTTTTCGTTTCCCTGGGCTCTCCACACTGAATACCATTTGTTGTCAGCAGGTGAATAAAACTGAAGGGTCAGGCTGTCGGCCGGTTCGGGAGCATCAGACAATCCGCCTGCTTCATAAAGAAAGCTGAGCCAGATGGCAGATGAGGCCGGATAAGCAAGATTGATGGGTTTTGATGTCAGTTTGTCTGCCATGAATCCTGAAGGGGTCGATGTTTCGTATAGTTGCCCCTTTTCGTCGATTGCATCGAACGTGGCAATTCCCTGGGTTATTTGCCTGTCAGAATATGTATTATTAACGAAAACATTATTGTCATCCCATCTGGCAGGGTCTGGTAAAATTTTTGTTCCGGAGAAATCATCAAAAAATGGGAGTGGAAGGGTATCTGCCTCCAGCCCCTTTGTCATTGGCATGATATCCTTTGCCAGAGCCTTCAGCGATGGGTTGATCTTCAATCCTGTAACAACTTCCTGGCAGAATGAATCAGCCAGTAATATCATAGTAAATATGAGATATAGGATTGCCCTTCTTGCCATTTACTATTTTAAGCTTGAAATGATGTCCGCAGGAATAGTATCTGTAACTGCAGCCGAGGAATCTACTGCAACTTTGGCCGGATCGGTCGTAAGCCACAGGTAAACATCAGAGCCTATAGGCAGAGAAGCGCCTTCATGGTATTCCGGATTCTGTTTGAAAACGATTGCTTTTGCACTGTCAGCGCCTGATTTGATTGTATTATCATAGATAAACGTTCCAAGATTGAGTGAAGTTTCCATGATCCTGTTCTTGGCGTTGCCTAGTTCCATCCCGAGCAGGTATGGCACGTTAGTCCTCTCGTTGCTCAGCCCTTTACCCAAAACAAGATCAATAACTGAACCTTTTTGTATTGAATCCCCGGTGCTGATCTGCCTTCCGTTATAAACCTGCTCGATGACGAAGTTGATTGACAGATCGGGTTTGTACCGCCTCTGACCAAGTTCGAGCCCGGTGGTTTCGAGTACTTTTGATGCCTGCCTGAGGGAAAGATCTATAAGGTTCGGCATTGCAACCATTTCGGGCCTGAAGGCGTTAATTGTTATAGTTACGTTCCTCCATTTTTTCACCCTCGATCCTGCCTTCGGACTTTGTTCGGCAACACATCCCCTTGAGACCTGGCTGGTAAAAATAGAGTCTATTACCTCGAATCTTAATTTGCTTTTTTTGGCAAGATTGCGGGCCTGGTCAATAGGAAGTCCGTAAAAATCGGGAACGGGACGCGACTGGCCGTGCCTGGTATAAAAATTAAGCCAGATGAGCAGAAGCATCATAATTCCTACTGCTATCACAGCTGCTAGTCCGAGATTTCTAAAAAATGACTTGCTTAAAATGAAGTTTTTGAGGCTCATAAGAGGGTTTTTCCGACATTTATTAATAACGTAAAGGTAAGGATAAAAATTATTTACGGTATTACCATTCTTTTATGGCCTGGTACAGCGAATCCCTCTCCACCGGGGCAAATCCGGCTTCCCTGATCAGCCTGCATATCCCGGCAGTGCTCATGGCAGGTTTTTCCTCCGAACCAGCCATGGAGTAAATCCTTGTTGTGTCGTCGATTGTGCCATCCATGTCATCAGCACCGAATGCGAGTGAAATCTGCGCTCCTTCTTTCCCGATCATAGGCCAGTAAGCCTTGATGTGCGGGAAATTGTCGAGGTAGATCCTCGAAACTGCATAGTTGCGAAGGTCTTCGATCAGGCTTACCTCTCCAAGCTGCGACATGCTGTTGTTTTCCTTCCTGTACTTCAGCGGAATGAAAGCATTGAATCCTGCCGTAATATCCTGAAGACTCCTGAGCCTTTCGAGATGATCTATCCTGTGAGAGTATTTCTCAATATGTCCGTAAAGCATAGTTGCATTCGACGGAATCCCGGAATTGTGGGCAGCCTTATGGATCTGCAGCCATTTTTCAGAAGAGGTTTTTTCGGCGCAGATGATATTCCTCAGCTCTTCATCGAATATCTCAGCGCCTCCCCCGGGAATTGAATCAAGACCGCAGAATTTAAGATACCGGAGTCCCTCCTCAGGAGACAACCCCGCACGGTCGATCATGTAATCGAGCTCTATGGCTGAAAAGGCTTTTACATGAAGCCCGGGGCGATGAGCCTTTATCTTTCTTATCAGGTCGCCCCAGTAGTACATGTCGTACGCCGGATGAACACCTCCGACAATATGCACCTCTGTGACCGGTTTCTCATCGAAACTACTGACGATTCGCAACATTTCATCAATGCTGTATTCCCAGCTTTCAGGATCTCCTTCCCTTTTATGATAAGAGCAGAACCTGCAGTTATAAACGCATTTGTTTGTCGGCTCGATATGAAAATTATGGTTGAAAAAGGCTTTATTTCCGTTAAACCTTGTTCTTACTACTGTGGAAAGCATCGCCAGAACCGGGAGTGATGCATCCTTGAAGAGCGTCAGACCTTCGTCGGGAGTAATCCTCTGGTTGCCATAAATTTTGTCTGCTATTGCTTTTAAGCTCTGATCTTTGATCTGGTCGGCGAGAGTATTCATATTCCGTAAAGATAGTAAATCGTGAACTTACCTGAAAATTCCCTAACCCGGCATCAGAGTGAGGTTTGCAAAGACTGCAAATAAAAAAGGTGCCTGTAAAAGCACCTTTCAGCAATCAGTATCTTATGATTAATTAGCCTTTGAGCTTAAGCTGGGGAGAAACCGTAAGCCTTTTTCTTCCTTTTGCCCTGCGGGCAGCAAGAACTCTCCTTCCATTTGGAGTTGACATCCTTTCCCTGAAACCATGCTTGTTTGCTCTCTTTCTTCTCGATGGCTGAAATGTCCTTTTCATCTTTCTGCTTTATATTTGGTCTAACTTCCTGTTTTGAGACTGCAAATGTAGTACTTTTTTCAAATATAAAAACCCCGGCAGAATAAATTTTAGAAAAATCAAAGCGGCAGATACACAATCTTTTTGGTTTCGAAGAAAGGTTCTTCATAGAATTCATTGATATTCCTTACAGACACCATTGACTTATACCTGCCGAGTTCATCGGCCAGATCGCCTCCCTTGAGGCATATTATTCCGGATTTGCCTGTTCCATCACCGGAGCTCAGAACATTCTTCCGGGTAATCTTTACAAAAGAGGGAAAATCTGTTACAGCACGGGAGATGACAAAATCGTATTTGCCCTTCTCATCCTCGGCCCGCTTGTTCAGGGGAGTAACATTGCTTAATCCTGATTCTTCAGCAACAGCCGTAACCACTTTTATTTTTTTCCCTATTGAATCGAGAAGAGAAAATTTTGCTTCGGGGAATGCGATTGCAAGCGGAATGCCGGGAAATCCTCCGCCTGTTCCGACATCGAGGACACTGGTGTCTCTTCCAAAATTGAAGACTTTGGCAATTGCCAGGGAATGCAGCACATGGTGGGTCATGAAATTTTCAATATCCCTTCTTGAAATAACATTGATCATGCTGTTCCATTTTGTATAGATCTTCTCAAGGGAAAGCAATTTGTCAACCTGCTCAGATGTCAGATCCGGAAAATATTTCAGAAGCTTTTCCTCCATTTACCTGTTGCCTGTTTTAACCAGTATGTTGTAAAGCAAAGTTTTGGCGCGGAACAGCTGGGCTTTCACGGTTCCTATTGGCAACCCCAGCTCAGATGAAATTTCTTCATAAGAATATTCTTTGTAATACCTGAGCTCGATGAGCGCTTTATACCTGGGTTTGAGCTGACTTATTATCTCCTGCAGGGCGCTTATTTTCTGATGGTTGATGAGAGTCTCTTCAGGATCAGGCAGGTCTGATTGAATATTGACAGTTGCATTATCGAGGCTCTCCTGCATGTGATCGAGAGGCGAGGGGGAGAGTTGTTTCTTCCGGATAAAATCAACGCAGTTGTTTGTTGCTATCTTGAAGAGCCAGGTGCTGAAAGCATATTTTGGTGTGTACGATTCTATGTTTTTGAATGCTTTTCCGAAAGCCTCGATGGTCAGGTCTTCGGCGTCGAAAGGGTTATTGACCATCTTGAGAAGCATATAATAAATTGAATCGCGATACCTGTTCATCAGGTTAGCGAATGCTTTTTCATCACCACGTTTCGCCTGGTTTACCAGCAGCAAATCGCCTTTGGCTTTTTCCGACAGATCATTTACGAGCTCCATTGATTTTTTCCCTGGGCTTTACCTTTGCTTATGAATAAGAATCCATTTATCAGTGGGGAAAAGATATCAAAAAATAATGAGTATCCAACAAGTCCGGGCTCAACAAGCTTTTTTTGCACAAGGGGAAACACAGTTGCCTGGATGATCAGCCTGGTTCCGAATATGGCCAGCACCTCTATCCACATGAACTTGAAAGACAGCAACAAAATGAATGTAAGATAAAAGAGCATCCTTGTCAAAGGCTCGGCTATGAGGAGTAACTGATCTTTCTGTTTGTAGTAAGGAGCAGTGGTAAGATGCCTTTTTTTCTGTTTTACCCATTCTTCGAAAGATGCAGCAGCGACAGACCTGGTAGCTGACTCAGGACCGTATTCAACAGTTGTGTTTTCAGATGCTGCATTGCTGTTTATAAAAAGATCGTCATCTCCTGATATAAGGCTGCTGTGAAAACCATAACCGCGGTTTTTGAAAAATTCTTCCTTCCTGTAAGCCATGTTCCTTCCAACTCCCATGTATGGAATTCCTCTTATGGCCATACCCAGGTACTGCATTGCTATAAAGGCGGTGTCGTACCTTATATATGCGTTAAGCAGGCCTTTCCCGCTGAAATATCCGCCATAGCCGAGGACGTAAGATGTTTTTTCATCGAATCTTGAAGCTATCTTTTTGAGCCATTGATCCGAATCAGGCCTGCAATCGGCATCAGTGAAAACCAGTATCTCGTTTTTTGAAGCTTTGATGCCTATGAACTGAGCAAGTTTCTTGCTGTGGGTGAATTTAGGGTCTTTGTTTATGTTTGAAACCCGCAACCGGGGATATTTCGAAAGATATTCACCAAGAACATTGTATGTTTCATCTTCTGAACAATCGTTCACGACAATTACTTCATAATCAGGGTAATCCTGCGTAAGGACAGAAGGTAGAAAATCACGGAGGTTGGCATCTTCATTCCTTGCACATATTATCACCGAAACAGGATGGAGTGAAACTGCCTGGCGGGACTGGCTGTTATAATGTACGGCTAAATAGTAGTAACAATAATAAAAAATCTGAATTGCCGTTGAAATTGTAAATACCAGGAATATCCCAAATAGAATCCAGTCCCCCATTTCACATCCTTTTAGTGGGGCAATATTAGTAAGATAAATCGTAATTTTCCGAAGAGGAAAATAATTTTATGTAAGTTGTTAATAAGTAGCTTCATCACACTGCGGATCAGGTTAAAATCATGCATTTTTCAATCTTTTTTGCCCTGAAATACATCTGACCTTCCTCCTTTTAAACATGTGAATAAAAAATTACCTTTGCATCCGAAAAAATTAGTGAATGTTCAGGATAGAGGGACGCGATAAAGACACAAGTGCACGTGCCGGCAAGATATTTACCGATCATGGAGAGATCCCGACCCCTATATTCATGCCGGTGGGTACCGCAGGAACAGTTAAGGGCATTCTTCAGCGCGACCTGGAAGATGATATCAATGCCAGAATTATTCTTGGCAATACTTACCACCTTTACCTGCGTCCCGGGACCGGAATAATCAAAGCTGCCGGCGGACTTCACAGGTTCATGTCATGGGAGCGTCCCATACTTACAGACAGCGGAGGCTTCCAGGTTTTTTCACTCGCAGAAAACAGGAAGCTTTCCGATGAAGGCGCGTTTTTCAAATCTCATATCGATGGTTCGAGGCATATTTTCACTCCTGAAAATACTGTAGACATCCAGCGCGCAATCGGCGCCGATATTATGATGGCTCTCGATGAGTGCACACCATGGCCGTGCGATTACAGCTATGCCAAAAAATCCCTTGCTCTTACACATCACTGGCTCGACAGGGCGATTAAACGTTTCAATGAGACAGAACCTTTTTACGGCAAACGCCAGTTTCTCTTTCCCATCGTCCAGGGAAGCACATTCGAAGATCTCCGCAAAATTTCAGCAGAAAAAGTAGCTTCATGCAATATGGAAGGAAATGCGATCGGCGGTCTTTCCGTCGGTGAACCTGCCGAAGAGATGTACCGTATTGTAGAGGTCGTAAATGAAATACTCCCGACCGACAAGCCGCGTTATCTCATGGGCGTGGGGACGCCGGCAAACCTTCTCGAGGCAATATCGAGAGGTATCGACATGTTCGATTGTGTAATGCCGACGCGCAACGGGAGAAATGGAATGCTTTTTACTGCAGAGGGAACGATTAATATCAGGAATAACAAGTGGAGTGAAGACCTGACTCCCATAGATGCTTGCGGTGCATCGGAAGTAAGCAGGAGATATTCAAAAGCATATCTGCGGCATCTTGTAATGGCCGGAGAACATTTGGGCGCACAGATTGCAAGCATCCATAACCTGGCATTTTATCTGAAACTGGTTGGGGAAGCACGAAAAAAGATACTTGAAGGTGAATTCGGAGCATGGAAGAACAGCATGGTGAAAAAGCTTTCGGAACGACTCTAGGTCTTCTGAGGATCAAGCTTATCGATTGGTATATTATCAGGAAGTTCCTGGGTACTTTCTTCTTTTCCCTGGTTCTGATCCTTACAATAGCCGTCGTTTTCGATTTTGCAGAGAAGATCGATAATTTCATGGAGAAGCAGGCTCCTGCAAAAGCCGTTATCTTCGATTATTATTTCAATTTCATCCCTTATTTCGCCACACTCTTTGCCCCGCTTTTCGTCTTCATCTCTGTTATTTTCTTCACATCAAAGATGGCCATAAATACAGAGATAATAGCCATTCTGAACAGTGGCATGAGCTTCAGGCGGATGATGTGGCCATACTTCATTTCGGCTTTTGTAATCGCCATATTCACTTTCAGCCTCACGAATTTCGTCATCCCAAAATCAAATTACAAAAGGCTTGAGTTTGAGGATAAATATTATAAACCCTCCGGCAGGAAGATGTCGAGCGAGAACGTTCACAGGCAGCTCGGTCCCAATGTGTTTATGTACATGGGTTCATTCAACCCGCTTAGCAACAGGGGACAGAATTTTACTCTCGATCAGTTCGATGACAGCGGAAAACTGGTTTCGAAGTTGTCAGCATTTACGGTGGTTTACGATACTTCAATAAAAAAATGGACAGCACTCAATTATAATATACGGATTATTAAAAAGGACAGGGAAGTTATTACACATGGGGAAAGAATCGATACCACAATTCTCATCAGACCCCAGGACCTGGCAAAAGATCCGGGTTTTGTAGGCACGATGACCTACAGGCAGCTCAATGACTATATAGGTCAGCTCAGGCTTCAGGGATCTGAGGAACTAAAGTTCTTCCTTATAGAAAAGCACAGGAGGTTTGCAAATCCGTTCGCAGTGTTCATTCTTACCCTTATAGGCGTCTCTCTTTCGTCGCGCAGGATCAGGGGAGGGATCGGCATGAACATTGGTATAGGCCTGACTCTCAGCTTTTCATACATTCTGTTCCTTCAGTTCTCATCTCAGTTCAGCCTGAAAGGCGATCTCGGACCGATGCTCGCAATGTGGATCCCGAACATTCTTTATTCCGTCATTGCACTCGTGCTTTATAAACTAGCTCCCAAATAGTAACATAAGTCATAGTATTATATCAAAAATGTTTCCTTTTTTGGAAAAAATTTCGATATGATAGACAAGAAGATCCGTGAATTACAGGAAAAACGTGCACAGGTACTGCTTGGCGGAGGCAAAGAGGCAATTGAAAAGCAGAAAGCCATGGGCAAAAACACTGCCCGCGAAAGGATCATGGCTTTGCTCGATAAGGAATCATTCAGTGAATACGACCTTTTCATCGAGCATGATGCACGCGATTTCGGCATGGACAAAAAATCACTTCCAAGCGATGGCGTAATTATAGGCACGGGAACAATCTACGGAGCCCCGGTTGCTATTTTCGCCCAGGACTTCACTGTTGCCGGTGGATCACTTGGTCTCATGCATTCAAGGAAGATCACCAAGATTATGGACCACGCCCTGAGGATGAGGATGCCGCTGATCGGCATCAATGATTCAGGCGGCGCAAGGATTCAGGAGGGTGTCAACTCACTTGCCGGGTACGGGGAGATTTTTTTCAGGAATACAATTTCAAGCGGCGTGATTCCCCAGATCTCAGTTATACTCGGACCATGTGCGGGAGGCGCTGTTTACTCACCGGCCCTTACCGATTTTGTCTTTGTTGTCGATAATATCTCAAAGATGTTCATCACAGGCCCGGAAGTTATCAAAACTGTATTAGGTGAAGAGATTTCAATGGAAGATCTCGGCGGGGCAAGGGTTCACAGTGAGGTGACTGGTAACGCACATTTCTTTGCAGCAAGCGAAGAGGAATGTTTTGATCAGATCAAGAAACTCATAACATTCATTCCATGGCATAACGATAGAAAAGCCAAAGCATTCGACCCGAAAGAACCAAAAGCTGAATTCAACATTGATGCCATAGTCCCCGCAGATCCGACACTTCCGTATGATGTAAAGGATGTTATAAGGGCGGTATGCGATGATTCCGATTTCTTCGAGATAATGGAGAATTACGCGAAGAACATGGTTATAGGATTTGGACGAATGGGAGGCAAGACAGCGGGTTTTGTTGCCAACCAGCCTTATGAGATGGCAGGAGTACTCGATGTCGATTCTTCCGATAAGGCAGCAAGATTCATACGGTACTGCGATGCCTTTAACATCCCGATAATAACATTTGTCGATCTGCCGGGTTACCTTCCTGGTGTCGACCAGGAACATGCCGGCGTTATCCGTCATGGCGCAAAGGTTCTTTATGCCTATAGCGAAGCCACTGTTCCAAAGCTTACCGTTATCCTGAGGAAGGCTTACGGAGGAGGTTATATAGCAATGGGTTCACGTCACCTCCGCGCTGATTTCGTATTCGCATGGCCAACAGCCGAAATTGCCGTAATGGGACCTGAAGGCGCAGCAAATATTATCTTCAGAAAAGAGATCACTACTTCGGCAGATCCGGATGCGACAAGAAAACAGAAAGTCGAGGAGTATAAAACCAAATTCGCAAACCCCTACGTTGCTGCTTCACGTGGTTATGTAGATGCCGTCATAGAACCTTCCGAAACAAGGAAATTCCTGCTTCATTCACTTGAAGTGTCTGAAAACAAGGATGTTCAGATGCCAAGAAAAAAACACGGACTTCCACCATTTTAACGGGTAAACCCAGGATTATTATGAATACCGAAAAAAAGCAGGGATACCTGAATATAGATTCAAGCCTGTACCAGACAAGGCTGAGCAGGAAATTTGAGAACCGGAAGAAATACGTGCCGGCTGATGCAAGACAGGTTATAAGTTATATCCCGGGAGTCGTTCTTGAGGTTTTTGTCAAACCGGGCATGACAGTAAAGCAGGGTCAGGACCTTATGATTGTCGATGCCATGAAGATGAAGAACAGGATTAAATCCGGTATTGACGGGAAGGTGAAATCAGTAGCGGTATCACCCGGATCAAAAGTCGGAAAGGGTTTGGTGCTTCTGGAACTGGAATAGACTTCTAAGCCGGGCCGTTGTAAATCACAAAACGCTCATATTCTGAGGGTATTGATGGCTTATCCCTGAATATCCCAAATACGGTCGAGCCGCTTCCGGACATCAGGCTGAAGACGGCTCCGGATCTGTAAAGGACTTCCTTTATCTCCCCGATCAGTGGAAATTTTGCGAATGTGAACTTCTCAAAATCATTTACAACAATGTTCCTCCATTCATCAGGAGGAGTCAGTATAAGGTTTCTGAGAGTGTTATGTGGTTTTGATGGAACACAGCTGGCATAAGCTTCCTTCGTGCTTACATGAAGGCCGGGGTTCATCAGGACAATATTATAACCTGAAAGGAACTGCGGAACATGTGTCAGGGTTTCACCTCTTCCTGTCGCATATGCGGGAACATCATCGATAAAAAACGGGCAGTCGCTTCCCAGTTCAAGAGCCATTTGTTCAAGCTCAGCTTCTGAGATGCCGAGGGAGAAGAATTTATTCACCGATTTAAGCATGCATGATGCATCGGAAGATCCGCCGCCGAGGCCGGCGCCCGCTGGTATCGCCTTGTGAAGATGGACCCTGATGAACGGAAACTGATGTTTTTCCCGCAACTTCCTCAAGGCTTTCATCACCAGGTTGTCTTCCCCTGCAGATCCTGTATCGATTCCGGTTACATCGAATTCATCTTTTTCACCACTTACGAATTCAAGGGCATCATGCAGCTGAACAGGATAAAATACTGTTTCGATATCGTGATATCCGTCGGTACGCCTGGCAACAATCCTGAGTCCGATGTTGATCTTTGCATTCGGGAAAGCGATCATCCACGTGCATTTTGTAGTAAAAATACCATTGAATTCGGATAATCAGCCATCAATTCATTCTTTAGCTTTTCAACAAGTTCTTAACAGAACTCTGTTTGTAACAATATAGCTTTATTGTTGACCCCTGAGAGAACGTATTATTTACCTTTGGTGGTGAGCGCAGAATTCTACTGAAGCTTGATAAATATCTGAATATTAGTACAATATATCAATGGCCAGACAAAGAAACAATCCTCCTAAGACAATTGCATCATTGCCTGATTTCGGCAAGGTTCCGCCCCAGGCAAACGACATGGAGGAAGCGGTGCTCGGGGCAATCATGCTCGAAAAAGAGGCTGCAATAACCGTTCTCGACATTCTCAAACCCGAAAGTTTTTACAGGGAAGCCCATCAGAAAATATTCAAGGCCATTTCGGACCTGAACACCAGGGAGTGCCCGGTTGACCTTTACACTGTAACCGAAGAGCTAAGATCGCATGGAGAGCTCGACTCTGTCGGGGGGCCGGTCTACATCACTCAGCTTACATCAAAAGTGGTGTCAGCTGCGAATGTCGATTTTCATGCCAGGATAGTCCAGCAGAAATACATTCAGCGTGAACTTATCCGTGTTTCGACGGAAATACAGACAAGATCTTTCGACGACACCTATGATGTCACCGAGCTTCTCGATTATTCAGAAAATGCTCTTTTCCAGATTGCTGAAGGCAACATCAAAAGGGAGATAGCACCGATAAATATCGTCATCAAGGATGCCATAAGGGAGATTGAGGAAGCAGGGAAAAGGGAGGACTCCATGGTCGGAACGCCAACCGGATTCACAAAGCTCGACAGGCTCACATCGGGATGGCAGAAAGCCGACCTTGTTATCATCGCTGCCCGTCCCTCTATGGGAAAGACAGCGTTTGCGCTCTCGATGGCAAGAAACATGGCGGTCGATCACGCCAGGCATGTGGCGATATTCTCGTGTGAGATGTCCTCAGTTCAGCTGGTCAACAGGCTCATAGTGGCCGAAACTGATATACCGGGAGATAAAATAAGGAACGGAAGGCTGAATGAGGAGGAATGGAAACAGCTCGATTCAAGGATAAAGAAGCTGGTCCAGGCTCCCATTTTTATAGATGATACGCCTGCCATCTCGATCTTCGAGCTTCGTGCAAAATGCCGCCGCCTGATGGCTCAGCATAAGCTCGATGTGGTTATCGTGGACTACCTGCAGCTTATGTCGGGTCCCGATAATGCCGGCAGCCGCGAACAGGAGGTAAGCACCATTTCAAGGTCGCTGAAGAGCATTGCAAAAGAGCTCAACGTTCCAATACTTGCACTTTCGCAGCTTAACAGGTCGGTTGAAATGAGGGGCGGGACAAAACGGCCAATGCTGTCCGACCTCAGGGAATCCGGTGCAATCGAGCAGGATGCCGACATGGTGGTATTTATCCACAGGCAGGAGAAATTCGGAATACCCACTTTCGAAGATGGCTCATCAACAAAAGGCATAGCTGAGATCATCCTGGCGAAAAACCGTAACGGTCCCGTAGATGATGTGAGGATACGTTTCAGGGAAGAAAGAGCACAGTTCGTGGATATTGACGAATTCGATACAGAGGGTATGGAGATGGCCGGAGCAGCCAGCATCACCCTGGGCTCAAAGATGAACCATGATCATCTCCGTAAGCTGGGTGGCGGGTTCGAGGATGAACAGGAATTCCACGACGAACCGCCCTTCGCATAGAAGAGAACAATAAAAAATTACACAGAGTTTCACAGAGAAGACAGAGAGTTGCACGGAGCTAATCTATCTGTGGTCCTCTGTGGCCTCAGTGTAAACTTTAATTGAATTTCAGAGTCAGCGACACCCCGGCGCTCCTGTAGCTTAAATCCTGGAATCCCACATATACCCCGAGTTCAGCAAGAAAAAATATTTCGCTGAGGCTGTAACCAACCTCGTAATAAACAGGATGGTTACCAGATGCCAGTGTCGATAAGCTGAGATTCTCTCTCATGAGAGTGTTCGACAGGAAAGGAAGGAATTTCAGAAGCAGGTATGGCGTTGTGATCTTGCCGTGCGCCTGGACGTAAAATTCCGGTGTGCTCAGGGAATAGAATGCCGGCAGCATGAACGCATCCTGGTAGTTGTTCAGCAAGACAGGCAACGGCTGGGAATTGATGTGATAGAAATCGTAAAATGTTATGTATTTGTTATTCAGGAATCCGCCTGCCCGCAGTCTCCATCTGATCTCGCTGAAGGCTGCAATCTCTTTTGTTTTTGCAACCTCGAACCTCAGCATGTCATAATGTTTGAGAGGATTGGCCATTTCACTGAACTCATTTATTCCATGCCTCCAGGTGAACGTGAA
>JBLNAO010000314.1:0-6785 GCA_050259395.1 Chloroflexota bacterium | reverse complement strand
TCAATTGAAGACTCTGATGTGACGATTCAGCTGAAAAAGATCTTTGAGCCTAAAATAATCCTGCAGGGACTCGATGACCTGGCTGAAAAGATAGAAATGCCTCTCATAAAAGTACTGGCTGCGATGGAGAGATATGGGGTGAGGCTCGATCTTGAGGACCTTAAAAATATAATGGGTGATCTCAGGGAAGACATCATCAGGCTCGAAACGGAGATCTACAAGCTGGCAGGAACCGAATTCAATATCTCATCGCCAAAACAGCTGGGTGATATCCTTTTCATCAAACTTAACCTTGATGAAAAAGCAAGGATGACCAAAACCAGGCAGTTCATAACAAGCGAAGAGATCCTTCAAAGGCTTGTAAGCAAGCATCCGATTGTTGAAAAGGTATTGGATTACAGGGGATTGAAGAAGCTGCTAACAACCTATGTTGAGGCGCTTCCGCAGCTTGTTGACCCTAAAACCGGACGCATACACACATGCTTCAACCAGGCCGTGGCCGCAACCGGAAGGCTCAGCTCAAATAATCCCAATCTTCAGAACATTCCGATACGCGACGAGAGGGGACGGCAGATCAGGAAAGCTTTCGTGCCCGAGAAAGGTTATGTCTTTCTTTCCGCTGACTACTCCCAGATAGAGCTGAGGCTTATGGCGCACCTAAGCAGGGACAGAAGCATGATAGATGACTTTCTCTCGGGTAATGACATCCATGCGGCAACTGCATCAAAGATTTTTGGAGTTGATATCAAGGATGTGACAAGGGATATGCGCAGCAGGGCAAAAACGGCCAATTTCGGCATCATTTATGGCATTTCGACCTTCGGTCTCTCAGAAAGGCTTAACATAGGCAGAAAGGAAGCAAAGGAGCTTATTGACGGTTATTTCAACTCATACCCCGGCGTGAAGCTTTACATGGAAGAAAGCGTCAGGACGGCAAGGGAGCTCGGTTACGTTAAAACAATGTTCGGAAGGAGAAGATACCTGCGGGATATACATTCCAGGAACCAGGTTGTGCGGGGAATGGCCGAGAGGAACGCAATCAACGCGCCTATCCAGGGAACGGCAGCCGACATTATCAAGATAGCCATGGTAAGGATTTTTGAGAGGATGCAGGAAGAGAAATACCTTTCTAAAATGATCCTGCAGGTACATGATGAGCTTATCTTTGAAGTGTACGAACCTGAATTTGACAGCCTGAAGGATATTGTTTTGCACGAAATGTCTCACGCGGTAAAGCTCGATGTGCCGCTTGTGGCTGAATGGGGAAGAGGTAACAGCTGGTTCGAGGCGCATTAAGAAATATGGTGCTTGAATGTTGATCACGGTCTTCTTTTACGGCGTTCTGGCCGAAGTTGCCGGAACAAGAGTCAAAACCTACCAGGGAGTATCTTCCTTTGGCGACCTCAGCCTCAGGATAATGGACGATTTTCCGGAGATAGTCCATTACAACTATCGGTATTGCCACAATAAGGTTGTAATGGTTGATGGTGAAGCAGTCCTTGCCGATGGGGATGAAGTGGCATTGCTGCCGCCGTTTTACGGTGGATAAATTGCCGGATAATCAACCTTTTCCCTGGCCCCCCAAAATTATCTTACTCTCACCCCGGAAGAGAGCCTTGCCCCGCTTCAGCGGGGGAGATTCTGAGAGAGAGGTCGGTTACTCCCCCGGTGACTCAGATATTCTCCATGGCAACCATTTTCTCTCCAAGGCTGAAATTATTCTGAGAAGAGTTTTTCCCTGCAGACAACATCGGAGATCCTGATCTGCCCTGCAGAATTGAACTGTACTGACCCTTGTTGTTCAGCACCTCGACAGCCTTCAAAATCTGGTCATCCTTCTTCACTGCTCTTTTCAGCGCTCCTTCTTCATAGAAGTAACGGCTGATGATCTCATCTTCGATAAGGGGTTTTATTTCACCCTTGAAGAGCTCGAGATCAGTATCGAGGCTGTGCGAGAGATCCTGTTCCATTTTCACGAAAAGATCCTTGTGAGAATCGTAATATTTTTCCTTTTTGGCATTGTCCACAAGCTGGTTGAACGATTCCTCGGTATCGGTCTTATAGCTGAACTTGCGGTTGACAAGCAACGACCTGAAATCCGCATAATCCTGATCGGACAGGTTAAAATCACCGGGAGATTTAATTTTCGGGTGAGCCCAGTAGTATTTTGTTGCATAGTCGAAAATGAAATTCCTTAGGTACAATTCCGCGCTGATCTGGCTGAGAGTCTCCGAAAGGACTTCCACATCAGGAGTTATGCCGCCGCCATTTTTCACTGTTCTGCCATTTTTCGTCTTGAACTCGGAGATAAGCGAATCGGGTATGACACCGACACTGCCGTCTTCATTGGGATGTGAAAAATCAAGCGCCTGGATGCATCTGCCGCTAGGTATGTAATATTTGGCCGTTGTTACTTTGAGCTGTGTGTTGTAGCTGAGAGGCCTTGTTATCTGAACCAGTCCTTTTCCATAAGAACGCTGTCCTACGATAATCCCACGGTCCAGATCCTGGATTGCACCTGCAACAATTTCCGAAGCCGAAGCCGAACCATGGTTGATGATGACGGCAAGGGGAATCTTATCATCAATTGCGGGCCTGGTCGTTTTGAAGACTTCATCGAACTGCTTTACCTTTCCTTTTGTAGAAACAACTTCATTTCCAGGACCCACGAACAAGTTGACTATCTCAACCGCCTCGGTGAGCAAACCTCCGGGATTGCCCCTCAGGTCAAGTACTATCTGCTGTGCATTGTCCTTTTTAAGTTCGGTGACGGCCGACCTTACCTCGTCTATGCAGTTCTGAGTGAAGCTTGTGAATCGTATGTAACCTGTTTTTTCGTCAATCATGCCATAGTATGGAACGGAAGGGATTGCAATTTTCTCCCTTTTCAGGGTATATTCCTTCTCAGAGCCATTGCTCTCTATTGTGACATTAATTGGTGAACCGGGATTTCCCTTCAGCTTTTCACTGACCTTATCTGTCGCCAGGCCTTTAAGCGAGACGCCATCGACTTTCTTCAGGATGTCCCCGGCTTTGATCCCTGCCACATCGGCGGGGAAACCTTTGTACACCTCCCGGATCACAGTATAATCGCCTCCCGAGGTGATTAACGATCCGATACCTCCATATTTCCCGGTTGTCAGAATCTTGAATTCATCTGCATCCGATTCAGGAAAATAAACAGTGTACGGGTCGAGAGTCTTAAGCATGTTGTCGATACCTGTTTTCACCACCTTGTCGGGATTTATCTCATCGACATAGAATGTGTTGAGTTCCCTGAAAAGAGTGAAAAAGATGTCGAGGTTCTTAGCTATCCTGAAATCCCTGGTTTCCTGGCTTGCAAGAAATCCGGTACTGATACCTGCGGTTATAAGAATGAACAGGATCAGTAACATTTTGCCTTTATGTTTTTTCATGTGATTATTAACAATTATAGAATGACGAAATTACTAAGAAAAACCGTCGGGAGCGGTTGACACGCAAATAATTAAAGAAACTTTAACATTTTTGTCACTCGCATTTTGTGAGATTTGCGAGCCTTGAGATCATTCCTGTGATTGCCTTTTCAACAGTGGGATAATCGGGAATGACATCACCTTTCAGTATAACACTGAAAACTATCTGACGGTTTATTGCTGCAAGATGATCATAAAGTGAATGCTTGTTCTTCCTGTAAGCCTCGCGCATTCTGCGTTTTGCAAGGTTCCGCGACACTGCACGCCTGAAGTTTCTTTTTGATACGCTGAATGCAACCTGGGCAGGGAAAGGAAGCTCCGTGGGGCTGTACATCCATACGACTTTAAAAAGTGAAGTGTGGAAGATATTGCCGGATTCAAACAATCCGGTTATAATCTTGGTGCTGCAGAGCCTCTCAGCCTTGCTGAAGGTGAATTTTCCTCCGGTTTGGGAAGAAGAATTTATTTGCAATTCTTGTTATGATCTTTGAGAAATTCATCGAGCGCCATGGTCATCGAGGGGGCTTTCACGTTAGGTGCATGTATATCGAGCCTGAGTCCCTCGCCCTCAACCGCGCTTGCAGTTGTAGGCCCGAAAGCGGCGATCTTGATGTCGCCCTGCTTGAAATCCGGGAAGTTTTCTTTCAATGACTTGATGCCTGAAGGACTGTAGAAAACGATAATGTCGTAATCGAAATCGTCCATGTTGGTAAAATGAGTGCTGATTGTGCGGTAAAGCACCCCAACAGAATACTTAATTCCGTTTTTATCCAGAAGATCCGGGATTTCTGCATTGTGAGGCTCGGAGAGAGGCACGAAAAAGTTATCCTCCTTGTGCTTTGCAATTATGTCGATCAGATCCTGGAACCTGGCATTGCCATGGAATATCTTCCTTTTCCTGTAAACTATGTATTTCTGAAGGTAAAAAGCAACATTCTCGGTAATGCAGAAATACTTCATGGTATCGGGCACAACGAGCCTCATCTCGTTGCAGATCCTGAAAAAATGATCAATCCCGGTTTTGCTCGTGAAAATAACCGCAGTGAAATCCAGGATGTTTATCTTCTGGGAACGGAAGTCTTTGGCCGCAAGTCCTTCAATCTCTACGAAAGGTTTGAAATCAATCTTTAGATTGTACTTTTTTGCCAGTTCTTGATATGGAGACTTTGGGTTCTGAGGATCTGGCTGCGATACTAAAATCTTCCTTATTTTCAATGTTTCAACTTTTTAGTTTCACCTTCAAAGCAAATCACATGACTGAAAAATACCTGATAATTATAGCCACAGGCAGAATTTCCAGCGCACAAAGGTATAAAATCAAATAGAAAACTGAAATATTCCTGTTTATAAATATTAGCAGAAGCCTTGTTACCCGGATGATGTACATTGCTGCAATCCCGCATATTCCGGCAATTACAAATGTCTTTGGAGGAAGCAGCACTGTGAATGATCCAAGCACTATCAGGACGAAGAGAATTATCGCGGAAAAATGGTAAGACTGGTAAATACCTATGAGATATTCATTGAAGATATCGCTCTTTCCGCTCAGGTTTCCGGTGATAATGCACACCAGATGGCGTAAAGTCAGCGCGATTATGATTATTCCCAGGGAAATAAGCCAGAACATAATGCCTCCCCAGCCTCCTGGGGTGTACCCCTGTATTGCGGCAACCTGGTAAGCAAAGAGGCTTATAATGAAAAATGACATTAGGTTCAGGAGCGTTGTCTGCCAGTGGAACAACACGCCCCTGTCAGCAGAAGCCTGGTCATTTAGTCCCCTGAACAGGAAAAACCTGGTTACAGGCTGGAAATTATTGATTGATGACCTTACCGCAGCCAGAAGGAGCAAGGCACCCAGAAGCACGAGAAGGATAAGATCGTGGTTAAGCCGTTGCAATGGAGGAGTCTCCCCGTCTTTAAGATGTGTAAGCAAGACCTGGTATTTTCCAGCATTGATGTCCTTTGCCCTGGATGAAAGCTCAATTATGGAAGGGTCGCAGCCGGGGATGCTGAGCCTGTGCAGGAAGCTGCTCTTATCATAAAATGAAATCGTTCCGGGGTCGTTCCTGCGGCAAACAAGGCTGGTGTCCGCCACCGTAATATCTGAAGTATCCCGTATCGAAATACCGTTTGTTGCCTTCCCCGAAGGCTCAACGGAAAAGGAATCGCCTGCTTTTCCCGGTAAAATTTTAGAAGAAGGCTGACTTACTTTTAGGGTATCCTGCACCTTGTCAGAGGTGAAAACAATCATAATTCAGGGATTCATCGCCGCAAAAGTAATGATTATTCGGAATTGCCGGTGAATTATGATAAAGATAAACGACTAAAAATGAGTCCCGGGGCAACCTGAAATTTCGGTGAGGATGTTATTGGCAAGCCTGCTGGCTCCAATTCTGAACAGTTTGTTTGAAAGCCATTCATTTCCCAGGCAATAAGATACAATCTGATAATAATTGTACGCATCTGCTGCCGTTACAATGCCGCCTGCAGCTTTGAAGCCAACTTTAATGCCGGTCTCTGCATGGAAATCAGCAATTGCAAGGCACATCACATAAGCTGCTTCCGGAGTAGCTGAGACTGTTGTTTTTCCTGTTGAGGTCTTTATGAAGTCCGCCCCGGCATCCATCGCTATCATTGCAGCCCTGAAAATAAGCTCATATTCTTTTAACAGGCCTGTCTCGAGAATCACCTTCAGATGCTTGTCTCCCATCACCGCCTTTATCTCTCTTATCTCATCGGCAACCCTGTCGAAATCACCGCCAAGGAATGAACCGACAGGTATCACGATATCGATTTCGTCAGCGCCGGCGTCGATCGCCATTTTTGTTTCGGTTACCTTGATGGTCCGGAAAGTCTGTGACGTGGGGAATCCCCCTGCCACTGCGGCTATCCTGACGTTCCTCACAGAGAGTTTTTCCCTGACGACAGATACAAAATTCGGAAAGACGCAGATAGCGGCAACATTTGGTATATTCTTGTATTTTCCTGCAAAACTGTTAACATTCCCTGTAAAGCGGATTATTGAGCTTCTGTTATCTGTAGTGTTCAGGCTTGTAAGGTCGATCATATTCAGAATTGACATGAGAAGCTTCTTGTCGGGAGCCTCTTTCAGCGATTCCGATATTTTTTTCAGCCCCTTCCTGATTTCACTTTCTGAAGGGCTTGATTTGATAAGTTTCTGATACAGTTTAGTCATAAATAAAAAATAACATCCGGGAAACCGGCTAAAAATACGGCGTCAATATAGTTCTTTTTGGCATTAAACAAATAAACATTGAAATTAATCAGGTTTTTCTTCTTTTTCATCCTGAGTACTTTTTACCAAACGCA
>JBLNAO010000313.1:0-4048 GCA_050259395.1 Chloroflexota bacterium | reverse complement strand
AATACAACACAGGGCTGCTTGTAATAGAAGGTGAGATAAAGGTGAATTTCAGCACTATCGCTCCTGAGAATCATTTTGTGAAGCTTGATAACAGCGGCGAACATTTCGATATCGAAGCTGTTAGAGACAGCATTATTCTGATCATGTCGGGAGAACCCATTGAGGAGCCTGTTGTTGCAAGGGGACCATTCCTTATGAACTCTGAAGAAGAAATCAAGGAGGCTTATACGGAATTCAGATCTGGAAAATTTGGCTATCTTGAATGATTAATTCTTAAGTTATGGCCCAATTAATACCTCATCCTTCGATAATAGGAGCTGCCGGCACCGGTAACAAGATAATAAGCGAATTTTTCGGCCGCGTGAACAGCGGTAACAATGACATCAGCGTTGCACATATGATCAGTCCCAATGGCTGGTCAGAGCCCGGACAAACTCCTGAATTCGATGAGTATACAGTGGTGCTGAAAGGCAAGCTGAAGGTCGAAACCGAAAATGAAACCTTTGTTGTTACTGCAGGACAGGCTATCCTTACAGAAAAGAACAAATGGGTCAGGTACAGTACTCCCCTTGAAGACGGTGCTGAGTACATTGCTATCTGCGTTCCGGCTTTCTCACCCCTCACGGTTAACAGGGATATATGATTAACGGGTCTTGAAGTCTCGGGGTCTTGGGGTCTTGGAGTCTTGGAGTCTTGGAGTCTTGGGGTCGGGAGAGTTATTCTGACTTTTCTTTTCGTTTCTTCAGTCCTTTATAGACAAGGTAAGCAACAAACGCGATGCCCACTCCGATCAGAATGTCATCAATATAGGTATAGATCTGGTCTTTTGCTTCATACATGAAGTATCCTATAAGCCCAAGGATTATATTCCATAGTCCGGCGCCTATGAAGGTGAATAATATAAAATCACGGAGGTTCATCTTTGCAAGTCCTGCGGGGATGGAGATGAGGTGCCTGATACCCGGCACAAGCCGGCCAATGAATGTGGATGTCTTGCCGTTTTTGATGAAATAATCTTCGGCATGCTGAACTTTCTCCCTGGAGAGAAGGAAGAACCTTCCAATTTTCGATTCTGCAAAAGCGTAAACTATTGGTCTTCCCAGGTAAAATGCCAGGGTATAGTTAATGAGCGATCCACATAATGCGCCTATAGTTCCGAAAAGTACCACCAGGAAAATATTCAGGTCGCCCTGGGCGGCCTTCCAGGCTGCGAAAGGTATTACGATCTCTGACGGCAAAGGAAGAAAGGTACTCTCTATGGCCATAAGCAGTGCAATAGTGAAATAATTAAGGTTGGCCATGTACCAATCGAAGAGAGTCTGAAATATTTCCATAGCTTTTTTTAAGCGTGCATGCAAATATAGATATTAATGGACTCTGAAAATCTGGTCGAATCCATTTTCAAATTTTCAAAACTCCAAATAATCAAATTTTCAAATTTATCACCAGAACATTCATCGACAGCGGCTCAAGCACGATATCAACCTTTTTTCCAGCCAGATTGATCGTCTTTGTGACAGGAGATACCCGTTCCGGATCTTCTATGGTGTTGAAATCAGATTTATTTCCTTTTAATGTTGTAAATGAAGCATTTTTCATCACGGAGATGCCGTCAATACTGAGCCTGACAGGTTTTGTTGTCCCTGCAATGTTCACAAGTTTGATGTACAGGCTATTCCCTTTCCTGTCGATTGTCGCGCTTGCGTAAACGCTATCCTGTCCGGCAAGGATCTGTCCGCCCGACAGTACCGGCACAACATTTGTTCCCCTGTGGGTTGAGAAAAGCTTTTGCACATAATAATTGGGTGTGCCGATTGCCTTAAGGTTATCGAACCATATCAGGTCCGGCCTCCATTGCCACGCTTCAACATGCGCGAGCAAAGGAGCATACGAGGCCATGTTTACAACATCTGCATTTCTCTCCAGTCCGGTCATAAAAGCAGCTTCTGCAAGAGCGCTGTACCAGGTGTTCCTCGATTCGGGCTGGTCTGATTCCTTACCGTGTGCCGCATATTCACCCGCAAACACCTTTATTCCATTCCTGTCGTAGTTATCGTATCTCCCTGCATTCTTAAAGAACCATTCCGGGGGCATGTAATAATGCTCGTCGATAAGATCGGGCTTCATTGTTTTCAGCTTGCTCCAGGCATAATCGAACATCTTGCCGGAGGCCGAAGGACCAGAACCTGAAACGATCATTATCTCGGGATGCTTCTCTTTAAGGACCTTTTCAAACATCTCGTAACGCTCGATGTACTGCTCATCCCACTGTTCGTTGCCGATACCAATGAATTTAAGGTTGAATGGTTTTGGATGTCCCATATCCTCCCTGAGTTTTCCCCATTGAGTCGAAGCATCGCCGTTGGCAAATTCTATAAGGTCGAGCGCATCCTGTACATAAGGATCGAGCTGATCGAGCGGAACCACCTCCCCTGCATTGAACTGGCACGACATGCCGCAGTTAAGTATGGGAAGAGGTTCTGCACCAATGTCTTCAGCAAGCTGGAAATATTCGTAAAAGCCCAGGCCGAACGACTGGAAATAATCAGGCGCCTGCCTGTTTCTCATCTCCATGTTCCAACGGTTCAGAATAAGTTTTCTTTCCTGAACCGGTCCAACGGTGTATTTCCACTGGTACCTGTTGTTGATATCCCTGCCTTCGACTATGCAACCGCCGGGAAACCGGAGGAACCCCGGCTCAAGGTCGGCAATCATCCTGACAAGGTCGGTCCGCAACCCCCCGGGTCTTCCCTGCCAGGTGTCTTCCGGAAAAAGAGATATCAGATCGAGATCTATAGTCCCTTTCCCTGAAAATAGAATCTGTAGCGTTGCCTTTGCGTCTGTTGCTATGGGTGAAAGTACGGCTGAATGTCTTTGCCAATCCGGAGTCAGTCCCCCTATCCCCGTTACCCACAAGGCTCTTCCGCCCTCACCGAGAATTCTTACGGTCATCTGAATATCCGAACCTTCCGGAACCCGGGCGTTAAAGGAAAATATGTATTTCACGCCCTCTCTCACTCCCATACCCCTGAAACCTTCGTTCGTGAGGCTATAGGTACCGTTTTCGGCATCTATAACCAGCCGAAGGAAATGAGGATTCCTGTCATCAGCGGGGGAGTAAAATGTGGGAAGGGCACGACCTTCAGCTTTCTGCCTGTTTATTCTCCAGCCCATCAGCGGCATGGAGAACTCGAATGAGCGGTTTTTTACCAGTTCGGCATAAAGCCCGCCATCGGCTGCAAAGTTAATGTCCTCGAAGAAGACACCCCACATGGTTGGCTTAACTTCTGCGACAGGCTTGTTGGCAATGACTGTAATTTCTTTTACTCCCTGCGAAAAGGATTCGGTTGTTGAAACGAAAAGGAATAAAACAAGGGATAAGGCAATAATCGAGCTGCTTCTCATAACTATCCGGTTAATATATAAAAATAGCAAAAATTTATGCGATTTCAGCCCTGATCAGAAGTATTCACAGGGAAGTTACACCAGCGACAGCCTTCTGAGACCGTATTGTCCTTACCCAATTCGGTATCGCATTGAAAATAATTATGAATACGCAGGTTATGATACAAACAGTAAGAATCAGGTTTATGGTGCCCGGTATCCTTGTTGACTCATTACCCAATTGAGGCAGGTAAATGTTTTTAATGTTCAGTATGGCGGCAGTCATGGTGGTCACGCCTACAAACATCATTGGAAGAAGTGTCACCCAGGCATACCTTGCTCTGCCCCTGTTGATAATGAATGAAGTCCCGATGGCAAGGGCTATTGTTGCCAGAAGCTGGTTTGCAGTTCCGAACATGGGCCATATTGTCGATACTGATCCGGTATAAATAAAGTAAGCCCAGGCAAAAACGATAAGTCCGCTTGTTATAAGGTTTCCGGGAAGCCAGTTTGTTTTCTGAAAAGGCGCATAGACCTTTCCGAATGCCTCCTGCAGTATGAACCTGCCTATTCTGGTGCCAGCATCAATCGTTGTAAGAATGAAGAGAGCTTCAAACATTATGGCAAAATGATACCAGTAAGACATAAGGTGCTTCATCCCGGG
>JBLNAO010000312.1:0-25329 GCA_050259395.1 Chloroflexota bacterium | reverse complement strand
GAAAAAGACGGAATTTAAGCCTGTATTCTTCCCTGACACGGATCCTCCTGAAGCGCATGAATATTTTTTAAAAAACAAAAATATCTATAAAATAATAACTCAAATGAATTTCTTATTGTCTCAAAGGCGAGGAGCTGTTTGCCATCCTGACTACGGAGACAAACAGGAGCTGGCAAAGGTCTTCCATTATTTCAGGCTTTATGATATCGATGTTATCCAAAGGCACATGATAATAATTGGTTGATCCATAGGTGTAAAAGCTCAGGGAAGGCACACCAGCCCTGAGAAAACGAGCCGCATCGAGACGCGGCCTCCCGAGGTTCTCGAAATAGTTTGTTGTAAGCGGCCGGTGGATATATTTGTTGTTTGCATCCTCGATAAATGTCCAGAGAATGGGGAAGTTTTTGCCTGCATTTGCTCCAATGGAGTTGCCTATTCCCACACCATCCATGTTTAGAAGTATGCTTTTTTCGAGCGCCAGAGCCGGTTTCTCAAGGTAGGTCTTCGAACCAATCAGAGCTTGCTCTTCGGATCCGAAAGCAACAAATGCAACAGTTCTTCTCAGGATTATTTTGTTTTGAGCCAGGGCCCTGGCAACTCCCATCATTACTGCAACTGCGGAGGCATTGTCGTTAGCCCCGGGGATGATATCATAGCATTTGCCGAGATGATCGAGATGTGCTCCGATTATTATGGTTTCATTGCTCAGGTCAGGGTCGCTTCCTTTCAACACTCCGATCACATTGCTGCCCTTACCGCCAGGGAAATGCTGCGTGCTCATCTTTATTGTCATGATCTTTTTTGTATCGAACGATTGCGGTTTCAGTCCTGACCTTATCTGCTTCAAAACTGAATCATGATTAAAACCTGTTCCGGCAAAAACATCATGCACAACGGAATCGCCAACATGAACATAGATGAAATTCTCATCATAGTCATTGTTCGGATTCGCAATTGGTCCGTAGTTGTAAATCATTCCGATGGCTCCATGTCTTACGGCATTGGCAAGCTTGGCCTGGTGAAATGAATGGTCATACCATGGATTGAACTTCACAGCACCGGCACCCGGACTTACCGGAGCTTCACTCTCTATCAGTATTATTTTCCCCCTTGCATCAATCCCCGCATAATCGTCATAACCCAGTTCCGGGGCTGAAATGCCAAAGCCTGCATAAATAACCTGGGCGGTTACTTCACCATTGCCAGATGTTGATCCCGGCATAAACTCAGTTATGTACCTGTATTGTTTGAGGATCTCGTTATCCTTTTTCAGAGGTATGTGAAGTGTAAGATTGCAACCGGGCAGAACCAGGGTGTAAGGTATGCTGAACCATTGAAACCAGCTTCCGTTTTCTCCGCCGGGTTGCAGTCCCATACCCCGGAACTCTCCTGCCAGCCATTCTGCGCACTCCTGGTATTCAGGCGTCCCTGTCAGCCTGCCCTGGTATTTGTCATCAATCTGCGTTTTCACATAACCCATCAGGTCGCGGCTTGTTATTGAATGCATTGCTTTCATCAAAACTGTCTCATCAATTTCCTGTGCATTCATTAATGCGCAGAGGGGGAGGAGAGAGACAAGGAAGAGATACTTCTTCATGTGTGAGTTGAGTTTTTTTCAGGCAATCAATTTAGCAAAAATCGGATTCCCGGAGTTCACGCAAACTAAAAGTCATTTCAAAAGAAAAAGCCTGGTTGCTTAATTGGAATGAGTATAAATTGACTAACATCTAAAATATTTAGATAAAACTATCGATTTATTTGATTTAATATTGAAGTGAAAAAAACCTTAACCTCAGATTGAACTTGATAAATTTCAGGCTTCTGCCTTTGCTTGTCATCTTATTGTTTTGGGGATGCTCCGAGCCGATGGATTTTCAGGAGGATTCACCCATTCAGAGCCAGTATACTCCTGGTGAAAATGATATCAGAAATGAAGATCCGTTTGCGATAAGTAACATTTTACAGGCATACAAAAATTTGCAGGCAGCTGATTCATCCATGCCTGCCCTCGATATTAATCCAAACCAGGTTTACATCCGTTTTTTGCCCCAAAATGAGGCCGAAAATGATCTGTTAAGCAGCGACACTACAATTGTTCTTTATGATTATCCTCTTGACTGTGAGGTGAAAGACGAACCCAACAGTATGATAGATTCCGGAAATGAAACCGGGTGGCAGTACTGTGTTGTTCCTCTCGAAAAAGAACTCCCGCAGGTGTATCATGAGGTTATCTACCAGGTCTTCATTCCGCCTGATGATAATATAACTGCAAAAAGCTCATCAGCCGGCATGAATAAGTTCTACGATGAGCTGTTGAACGAATCTGCCAGGATAACAGGAAACATGCCTGAAAATGATACCTCAGCTTTTGCTTCTGCAAAATCCGCCCGGACAAGATGGAATCCGAAAGGAAGGATCCGTGTGTGGGATGATCTTTTGAAGATGTATGTTCCCCTTAACCACGTTAACGTTCATGCGCGCTGGTTCACACATGTTGAAACCGGCCTCACAGATGAGGAAGGATATTTTCAGCTGAAAAGCTTCACACGTGAAGTCAACTACTCGATCAAATGGGAAAATTCATTTTTTACGATCAGGAACGGGCTGTTTTCACAGGCATGGTACAACGGGCCGAAGATGAGAGGTGACTGGATGCCCGATATTTCAGATGGAAAATCAAAGATGTATGCCACGATCCACCGTGCGGCTTACAAGCTTTTTTATGGCGATAACCTTGGACTGTTAAGGCCTGTCCTGAAAACGGGGGGCAGAACAAAGATCTGTTACATGGATGGTAACGGAACCGGCCAGTTCCTTGGCGATTTCAGCGCCGGCGGCATTCTCCCGGATATTCAGGTGTGGGGAAATTCAAACCAGCGACAGACAAATATCGTTTTTGGGACTGTGGCGCATGAGCTTGGACACCAGATACATTCACAGTTTGTTGGTAATATTAAGTTCCTGAGATCTTCCAAGATGATCAGGGAAAGCTGGGCAGAGGTAGTTGAATGGGCCGAGACCAATGATGAATATCACAAGCTTGGCATTAAGTACAATGTCAATGTGGCAGCCACCTATGACCATCAATACAATAAACATGTAGGCTGGCCGTTCGTGTACGACAAAGCTTATTCACCCATCTTTATTGACCTTGTTGATCTTGTCAATCAGCGTGAGGCAAACGGTCCTGACCACCCTAATGACCTGATATCGCAGTACTCGATAGCATTCATTAATCAGAACCTTCTTATGAATTCTGCAGACATAAACAGTCTTCGCAGTGAAGTGTCAAAGCACAAGGTCGATGGTGTAGATGACTTCAAGATCAACGAATTATTTTATCTGTACAATATCGACCAACCATGATATTCAGGTGCAGGGAATGAGGTTTTTTACTTCATACCGAATACCAGCGGGAAACCAAAAACCACAATAATAATCCAGGCAAGATAAACAGGGAGGAACCTGGCAACCGTCACTTCGACAAGGGTGAATTCCCTCTTTTTAAAATTAATCCGGAAAAGATCGGCCATAATCATGATCAGGTTTGCAAGAACAAGCAGGTTCGAAACGAGCACAGCGAGCCGGTTCGGGGTAAGTCCGTCACCCAACCTGTAAAAGATAGCCGACAGCGCTATCAGATCAATTACTATCGTGATAATTGAAAGGGCAAACAGGATTATTGCGTTGAACTTCTGATTCTTTATTACGGATGTTTCAGAGACCGAAAAGATAATTATTCCCATTACTGCCAGCAGCATCACGTTGAATATGATGAGGAAATCACGGTCATTGTAAGGATCCTTCCCCGACATCAGCATTGTGAAAAGAAAGATAACCAGTGTGATGAGCACAAGGGGGCTGAATATTGCTGCGATAAGTGGAGCAGTTTTGCTGACCAGCGACGGGAATTTACTTATTATCAGGGCTGCAAGGATTGGAGCTACTGCTGCGCCGGTCATCACTATGTTCTTCATGTAAAATTCTTCAATGCTGAGGCCTATGGATTCAAACAGGCCAATCGTTATTCCTGTCAGAATGCCCCCGGCTATTGCGATCAGTGCATAAACAATTGCAAGATCTCCGTTGTGCCTTATGAAATCAATACGTTTTCCGGGATTTTTAAAATCATAGTCTGTATATACGATCCCGTAAATGAACCACATCAGAAAGGGGAGATGAATGTAAGCAAGCTCAACTGCATCTGCCGGTTTTTCTGAAGGAAGGAGGTTGCTGTAAACGGCTATTACCAGGAATCCAATGCCTGTCATAAGAGCTTTTTTCGGATCAACGGCCCTGTGATTCCTTAATGAATATAGCGACAAACCGAAAAAGACTATAATTGCAGCATTTTTAAAATAGAATGCTTCCTCTGAATAGGGGAGGTGAATCATGGCTGGGATCTTGATCAGGAATGCCGTAACAAGACATGCCACAGCAACGGTGATCATTTCATCAATTGTGATCGCTTTCAGTATATCGGGAGTGCTGTCATATTCCAGCCGGGCTTTCCAGAAAGGGGCTGAACCTGTGTTTTCAAATTCCGGATAATTGCTTTCAAATGCTGCCCTGAAGGCTTTCCTGTCGCTCCGGTATAATTTTTCAAGCGATTCAGGATTGCTTAAGTTAGCTTTGATTTCATCTGACATGCCGAGGGGGTTTGTTGCATTCATTTCGTAATGTTTTTTCTATTCTTATTTTTCAAAGAGTTCTTTCATACTGAAAGTACTTTGAAATACAAAGTAAATCTATTTTATTTATTTCTCCAAAAGTTTTTTGAACTCAGTTCATTTTTTCTGATGAGGAATTTCTAAAACTTATATTTCACAGCAAGTGAGAAAATCTGGGTCTCAAAGAAATTCTGGTACTCGGCTATGAATCCGACACCATCGATTCTCTGCCTGATGCCCATTGTATTGAAGATATCTGAAGCAGTTAGGTTCACTTCAACCTTGTTTCCTTTGAAACTTTTCTTTATTCCAAAATCCATTCCTCCCCGTGACAGTTCCTTCCCCTGTCCGGTGTTCCTGGAGCTGAAATATTGTCCCGTCAGTTCAAGAATAAAATCATGAGGAAGGCTTACCTGGCTGACAAGCTTTGCATAAACCGGGGTATCGGACTTCTTTTCAATTGACCAGGACTGTGCCTCCGGGAATTTTATCACTCCTGAATGTGCAAAAATTATGTTCCTGTAGATGTTGACACTTGCAGAAATCCTCCATATTTTGGAAATTTTCTGATCTATGCCTGTTTCAACCCCGGTGTTTAAAGCTTTGCCGAGATTATCATAGGCTTTAATTGTAATTTCAGCATTTACAGGATCCTGGATGTAGAACCGGGTATAGTAGTCATCGATGACTTTGTAATATAGGGAAGTATAAAATGAACCTGTCTGCCAAAGGTGTCTGTACGCAAGTTCCACATTCTGAGTAAACTGTGGTCGCAATAAAGGATTTCCGATTTTAAGAAGCTCAGGATCGTCGTACTTTGGGAATATCCTGAGTATGTCTTCTCCCGGGCGGTCAACACGGCGATTATAGAACAGTGAGATTTTGTCTGATTTCCCAGGCTTAAATGTTAACCTCATGTTCGGGAACAGGCTGAAATAATCATATTTGTCCTGGCTGAAATAGGGGTTAGGCGCAAACTCATAGCTAACACTGGTATATTCACCCCGAAGGCCTGCTTCAATGTCGAGCCTGGTAAATTCTGCCACAAGGTTCATATATCCTCCTGCCAGTTTTTCATTCCATTTTGACCAGTCTCCGAAATCATAGATCAGTGCAGTGTTTGCCGGATTTTTGGTGACAGTGTAGGTAATTGGCATGTGCCGCATTCTGCCCAGGATTCCTGCTTCAAGCCTTCCAAAGGACAAAGGCCTGATATAATCGGATGAGAACAGGTAAACATATTCAGGAGCCAGCACACGGGTCCTGTCTGTTCTGATCACGGGATAAGGATCAGGTCCGTCCTGGCTCAGGTTGTATGTTTCATCCTCCCATCCTTTAGTGAAAAGAAACTGGGTATTCAGTTCATGTCCCGATTGCTGAAACCTGTATTTATGCTGTAATGTGACATTGGTGAACCCTGTGCCTTCGCTTTCATGAAATCCCCATTTTCTCAGAGGAGCGGAATACTCATTGTTACCAAAGTACCATACTCTTGTTGTGTCGATATGCCATTCATAGTCGTATAGACCAAAAAGGGTGAAGGTCTGGTTCGGAGCGGGATTCCAGTCCACACCGAGCTTGAAGTTGTAATGGTTTTGTGAACGATTTTCGGCAACCTGGCTTTCGGTTATATCACCATTTTCATAGATACGGGTCGTGAATTCATTGTTCGGAAGCCTTCGCTGGTGTATGAGGTACGACTGCCAGTAAACGTTCAGTTTTTCGGTTTTATAATTAAGGTTCAGTGAAGGGGTAATTTTCCAGTTATCCGAATAACTCGGCATTCCGGTGGGAAGGTCGGCTTTCCGTTTTGTTATCATGCCGATTGCCGGAGTCAGACCGAAATCACCGCTTATTCCCCTGGCAGCTGTTTTTTTGAACTTTATATTCACGATCCCTGCCATGCCTGCTGCATCGTATTTTGCCGAAGGGTTGTTTATTATCTCAATGCTCTCGATCTGCGAAGCCGGAATATTTTCAAGGCCCTTCTGGCTTCCGAATCCGGTAAGGCTTGATTGTTTACCGTCAATCAGGATTGCAACTTTGTCGCTCCCGCGGAGTACTATCCGGCTTTCCTGGTCGATAACAACACCCGGAAGAGTTTTCATTATATCGAGCACTGACCCCGTCGATCCGGCAACAAAGTTTTCTGCAGAATAGGTCTTCATGTCGAGAGCAGCTGACATATTCTGTTTACTGCCTTCGATCTGAACACCTTCAAGTTCTATTCCCGCCTGATCGAGCAATATATTACCCAGATCGAGTACTTTATTCAGGGAACCTGCCAGCACCCTTCTTCTCTCTGATTTGAAGCCAATGAATGAAAAAACAAAATCGTATTCACCAGATGCAAGACCTGAGATCAGGAACCTTCCCTCATCTTGGGTCAGAGCTCCCGTGACAAGTTCATCCGATCCTGATTTCAAAACTGAAACGGTCGAGTTTATGAGGGGTTGTTTATCTTCTTTCGAAAACACTCTCCCCGAGACGTTTGTCTGGGCCATTTGCATCTGTACAGCTGCAAACAGAAGTATTAAGGTGATGAAAAGTTTCCTTCCGTTCATATGAATTAATTATCGGGGTAAATCTGAGCTGGTTGCAATGATTAATCCAATACAATAGACAATCACCCTGACAAATTCATTCCGTAATAAAAAATCAGCACCTGGCGAGACCGGAAAAACCTATAAAATATCCTTGAAATATTCCGCAACAGCTTCCCAGTTTACCGTTTCATCGAGAGGCTTGCCGAGTTTTTCATAAAGTGCTTTCCGGCTCTTCTTATCATCTATGGCGATCTTTGCCGCAAAGTAGAGAACCTCTTCAGCCACCTCTATCGGGACAACAACAACTCCATCCCAGTCGCATCCCACAATATCGCCTGGTCTCACCATAACCCCACCGCACGCTACAGGAACATCGACATCCATCAGTTCAACTCGTCCCGGTATGATTGTCCTGCCGATACCCCGGCAAGCAACGGGGTTTTTCTGGAGGATGATCTCATCAGTATCACGGGCATTTCCATCTGTCACTATGCCGGCAACTCCGCTGGCCTGCATTCCCATGGAGTTGTTGGAGCCCCAGTAGCCGCATTCGCGTGCTCCGTTGGTGGATGTAACAATAACACATCCAGGTTTAGTGGCAAGTTTCGCATGCATTGCGCCCGATCTTTCCCACAGGGCGTGCTGAAGCAGGGCATCTTTCTTTTCTATTACCGGCATCCTCCTGTTAGTCGGGACAACCCGCATAGTAACTGCGGGTCCCCAGAAACGCATTCCCATCCATAAAGGCCTGATAGCCGGGTCCATTAATGTCAGGTCTGCACGGCCAACGGCATCGAGCCCGTCGGTGACATCAGTAACCCTCAGGAATTTATTGAAACGTGCTGCAATAGCGTAAGGATCATTGATCTGGGTCGATTTCGGCTTGTCCTGGACAGTGTCTGCATTTGTAACGAAAGCAGCTGCAAGCGGCTGAGTTATTCCCATGCCGGCAACAGTGCCCGCTGAAAGTTTCAGAAAGTCACGGCGTGATGAGACTGAAGCATTGCTGTTCTCACTGGGTTCCTGGTTTATGTTTACTTTTTTCATTTTGGTTGGTTTAGGTTATACCTTATGTCTGTTATAAATATAAATAATAGTTTTTTAATCTGAATGCTCAATCAATCAGGATTCAGGGCCGGCTTGGAAAACAATGCCTGCCCTGATATTGGGTTTGTTGTCTTCGATTTTTGTCTTAAATTTGCACTCGCCAGATGGACATAAAGGCGGTATTTAACAGATGCCCGGATGGTGGAATGGTAGACACGCAGGACTTAAAATCCTGTGACCATAACGGTTGTGCGGGTTCAAGTCCCGCTCCGGGTACCAGAAGCACAAGAGGTCAAAATCGACCTCTTGTTTCTTTTTATGACATCCTGAAACACTCCCTAATTAAAAGGATGAGACCGGCACTCACACTCATTCACACCAGATGAACAATTTTAGCCGGTCAGAATTCAATAGTGTTTTTGCCAGGAAGTGATTAATGTTATCTGTTTCGGACTATTCCAAATCGAACCTATTAATAAAAGAATTGTTCCAATGAGTAGTAAAGTTATCGGAAGAAACCCTAGTGAAATTGAAACTTTTAAATTCAAAATACAATGAAAACAACGGATGAAAACAAAGCACTGGCCCGACGCTTTTATAATGAAGTAATGAATTCTCATAATCTTGCAGCAATAAAATCATTCGTAACAGCTGATTTTATTGATCATAATCCCAGCCCGGGGCATACAGGAAAAGGGCTGGATGATCTGACTGCACAGCTTGACGAAATTCTAACTGCCATACCTGATCTCCGCGTAACTACAGACTTAATTGTAGCTGAGGAAGATAAAGTAGTGACCTATCTGACCCTGACCGGAACAAATTCAGGACCATTTGGAAACATGCCCGCAACTAATAAACCGGTTAAATTTAATGGGATTGACATCGTTCAGATCAAAGATGGGAAAGCCACCGAACGTTGGGGGCTCACGGATGATATGTCGATGTTGACTCAAATGGGCAGGATAGAAACTGATTTATTTGTTCAACATAGTTCAGGATCCTGAGACAGAAAGTAGTTGAGCTTAATTAATCAGATCTTAGGTTAATTCGTCTGTCTATATTAAGGCAGGTTTCGATTTAACAATCAAAATTAATTCTACAAATTAACGAAAGGGAAATAAATTATGTCAACCGAAGATGAAGTCCGCAATGCATCAAATCAGTTTTATGCAGCGCTAAACAAAATGGTAAATGGAAGTTCACAATCCTTGTCAGATATTTGGTCACACAGTTCAACAGTTACCACTATGCACCCGATTGGAGGACGAGAGGTAGGATGGAAGGACGTCTGGGCAACATGGGATCAAACCGCCCAGGTAGCTTCAGAAGGTCAAGTCAAATTACAGGATCAGATCATCAGGGTAGTCGGGGATATGGCTTATGAAATTGGAGTCGAAGAGGCTGGTTTCAGCATTGCCGGGCAGAAGGTTACTGATCAGGTTCGTGTAACAAACATCTATCAGAAAGAAGGCGGAACGTGGAAGATTATCCATCATCATAGCGATCTCTCACCCGCAATGGTTGAAATTCTTCATAAGTTACAAAAAGCATAAGGGCAAATTGAAATGAAACCCTGAAAATAGTTCTGGTTTATAGCCAGACTGCAGGGGAGGCCAGAGTGATTAAATACTAATCTCACCTACTGGGTAAGAAGGCACGTACCGTGCGTTGTATCAAGAATTAAAGGGAAAAAACTATTGATAAAATCTCTTGGTTGCAACTTTCGTCCATTCGGGGTACTGAAAAAGAGCGAGTGTGTGAGCGAGAGCGAGCACACTCGTCTCTTTTTCCTCAAGACTCACTCTCACACTCACACTCCTCACCATGAGAGTGAGAGCGAGTGCAATCGCGAACACTTTCATTCTTTTTCCCTGACACATTTGCAATTTTCTAATTTTTAAGTTCGGTGGTGCGGGCAGGAAAGTGGCATTTACTAAAAAGAGTGAAGTGAGAGTGAGTGCGAGATCATCAATTAAAATCCCGATATCTGCCAGTTCATTGTTGGAGGAATAATGTCATCCAGAAGTTTAGTATTCAGTAAAGTTAAGTTTGCAATATTTTTCATTTTAAATCGAATAATACTGTCAGGATGAATTTTTTTGACGAAAAGAACTATTTCATTTTTTAATGAACTTGTTGTATAATTCTCTTCTTGGAATAAAGCATCAATCATTGGTCTGGTGTTCAGTTTTATAAACCTGAAGGAGCATTCCTTTTGACTATTGATGTCGAATTCATAAAAACCCTTTTCTTCATCTTTTTCAGCAAATGAAGTCCTCTCAATAGAACCCGGGTATATAACAGGTGTTTTATTACTTGTATATAGAACCTGAGCCCGATGAATATGCCCTGATAGAATCAGATCAAAATTATCAGGCAGGTCATCAATCGCCATAACATCATTTCCCTTACGAAAAGTGAAATTGGAGGGCCCGACCTGTGCACCCTCAATTGCCTGATGCATACAAAGAATCTTCACGCTATCCTCCCTGAGCTGAGTTTGTATTTCATTGATGATTCCCGGAAAGACTGATCTTACATCGTTTCTTATACATGGGAACCCGGCAATATCAAAGTCAATGTTATTAAGTCTGAACCGGAAAACCTGGGATTTCGTATAATAATGGATATTAGTATGTTGCATAATTAATGAAACAGGCAAATTTGAGCTTTCATGATTGCCGGGAACAATTTCAATAGGGATTCCTGTTTGGGCGAAATTGAAAATCCGTTCATAAACCAAATCAATAATCGGGGCGGGAATTCGGGTTCTGAAAAAAAGGTCTCCGCCGTGGATTACCAAATCGGCTTTATTAATTTTTGCATAGTCGAGTATGGAATCAAAATTATTCAGGAAATCTATTCCTCTTCGTCGTTTCTCTTTTTTTGGCCTTAGAGGAAAATCAAATCCCAGATGAGAATCAGCAAAGAATATTATTTTTACCATATAAAACTGTACTTATCGACTTATCACAAATCCTGCCCAATCAAAATTAAGTATTTCTTTTAAAGCGATATTGTTCTTAACCTTATTTAAAAAGGTTGCAACTTTTGTCCGCTCCGGGTACAGAAAAAGAGCGAGAGTGAGAGTGAGAGCGAGTAGCTTAAGCGAACACTCTCGCTCTTTTTCCTCAAGACTCGATCTCACTCCCACACTTCAAATCATTTCTGGTTTGAGTAGAATGAGAGCGTTTTAAAAGTGATTTGATAATTAAATTGAACATTGCTAGATTTGAATCGATGTCATTAGTTTTGAGCTCCGGAATATTCCAGATTATATGAATCAGGTCAGACAAATAATATTAATAGTAATAGTTTTTCTTAAAGGCGCTTCTGCGTTCCCTCAGCAAATTCAGACGGATAGATATCATAAATACTTTTTTGAGGATTTCAGCAGCCAGCGTTTAAAGCATTTTAAAGCTCATGAAGGGGCAAAGGGTGCTGATTTTTTATGGAAATCAGGGGTGCGTTTACCAACTGAAAGAAAGAACAAAATCCTCTTATTTAAGATAGATCCGGAGGGTAAGGCAGGAGCCGGACGAGGGCCGGAAATAAGTTCAAAGTATTTCACCCATTTCGGCACATATGCTGCTCGTTTAAAGGTCCCTAATGTTAAAAAAATTCAACCCGATGTTGGTGCTGTTGTTGGATATTTTACTTATCATATGGATAGTGTACAGGGATTGAGCGAAATAGATTTTGAATGGCTTATTGCAGATCCGGGAATCATTTATATAGGAACATGGACAGGCCAACAAGGAGATCTAAGAAGGATCGGTCGGATAATTGATATCTCAGGAGGCATAATATACAATACTTCTTACAGAGAGCGGTTAAGTGGATTAAACAGGACGCTTACCGGGGCTCAGAGCCAGCCTGATTCTATTCCTCCAATTGAAGGTTATAATGCCACATCTCAATTTAATATTTATGGTTTTGACTGGTATCCTGACAGGATAAGATGGTGGATGATCCATCCAGTAACTGCTGATACAGTTGTTTTGTGGGATTACCGCGGATCGCAGGAAGGAATACCTCAGAATCGTACACATTACATGATGAATTTCTGGCATACAAACAACTGGCCCGTTGAAACCAATCCAAATTCAATAGAAAAACCACTTCATCCATATGAAACAGAAATTGACTGGATGTATTATAAACCTTTTAAATACTTTCCTCAGCCGTAAAATATGGCTGCAACTTTTGTCCGTTCGGAGTACTGAAAAACCCTCTTAAGTGATTATGAGGGGATTTTAATTTAAATCATCTTTTCCAAAGATTTTCCCCGTATGCCCATCCTTTACGTGCAGGTTCCTTAATATAATCATCTAATTCAGGATGATTGCTGACTTTCATATTTTCAGCATCATATTCTATACGGGTATTGAATCTTTGAGCTAATACTCCTGTGATTGACATCTCCACTAATTTTGCAGAATAATCGAAATTCGAACCCGGCAATGTATTGTTTTTGATGGCTTCAATCCATTCACGCTGTGGATTTTCTTCATAGACTCTTGGGATTGTCTGCGCTGGCAGATTTTTCTGGAATTCGGTCCATTCTTCGCCAGGTAATAGAATTTTAGGACTATTTGGACGACCTCCTGTCATAAGACAGTGCTTATCACCTACCATAATCATACCACTTCCTGGCAAATTTTCAAGGTTCCATTCCGGACGATTATCGGGTTTCAATCCTCCTTCAAACCACCGCATGGTAACAGGAACTTTTTCTCCACGCGCCGGAAAATCCCATCGTATAATGGCCTGGTCTGAAACAAATCCATTATCAGGAACGGGTGACTTGAACTCAGTCTCAACAACATCAGGCATTCCCAGATTCAATGACCAGAAAGGAGCGTCGAGGGTGTGGCAACACCAGTCTCCCAATTCACCATTGCCAAAATCGAACCAGCCGCGCCATGTTTTTGGGGCATAAATACCATTGTATGGTCGGTATGCCGCCGGGCCTAACCACAGATCCCAGTCGAAATATTCAGGAACAGGTTGTTCCGCCGGTGGAAAACTTTCGGGCTTATCAAAATACTTTCCTTTACCAAAGTCTGGTCCATCAAACCAGGCTATTACTTCGGTAACATTGCCCAATATTCCTGCTTCATACCATTCTTTCACCAGACGAATACCATTGGTGGCATGACCCTGGTTAGCCAATTGAGTAATAACTTTATAGTGTTTGGCTGCTTTCTGGAGGGTCCTCAATTGCCAGATATTGTGTGCTAGTGGCTTTTCAACAATAACATGTTTGCCAAGCTCCATTGCAGCCATTGCTGCCGGGAAATGAACATGGTCAGGAGTACAGACCATCACTGCATCAATTTCTTTATGCATCTGATCAAACATCACTCTGAAATCTTTAAAGCGCCTGGCGTTTGGCATTGCTTTAAAACCATCTGCAGCCCTGTTCATATCAACATCGCATAATGCGACAATATTTTCGTTCCATTTCGGATCTTTCTGATTAATCAGTTTACTCCAGTTGGCCTCACCTTGCCCACCAACGCCTATAACTGCAACATTTAGCCTGTTCGATGGGGAACAACTTATCAGGTTGGGAACAAAAAATGCACCCGCTGTAAATGTACCTGCTGATATAAGAAAATCTCTTCTTGTTTTTTTCATGGTTGTTTATGGTCTTAAATATTTAATCTTTAAAAATATAATAAATACATCTGACTCGATTTTATTTACCTTAAATAATCTGCTAATGTCTCACACCTGGTTGCAACTTTTGTCCTTCCCTGCTTTTTAGCTACCAAATAATCGTTCGGTTATTTGGCAGATAACCTAAAAAAAGTTGAATAAAATCAAAAACTGATTTAGCTGATCATGTTTTTTCGGTCATTCAAATTAATGAAATATATACATCAATTATTTAACCACTGTTGAGGGATAATCAGTGTACATTGTCTGAATATTCTTGTCAATTTCAGCCGTTTTTTGTTATCCCTATCTTAATTTAGGTCTGGTTCTGTAATCAGAAGGAGAGCAACCGGAAAACCTTTTAAAATATTGAGAAAAGAAGGATTGGTTTGAAAAATTGAGATAATCTGATATTTCCTGGATGCTCATATCAGTGAGAGTGAGAGCGAGTAGCTTGAGCGAACACTCTCGATTATTTTTCCACAAGACTCACTCTCACACTCTATCCTGGAACAATACTGGAACAATGAAAAGTTGATCTGTGATTACCAATTTAATTAAATTCCAAAGTTGAACTAAGTCTTTCCCAGAAGTTGGGCGCATAAACAAAAATGTCATCGCTGGTATAAGCGATATTATCTGCTCCTGCATATACCTGAATCAAGCCATTTGTATCAAAACTTAAAACTCCATTCATTACAACCGTTTCTCCATTTGAGGGTTTATTATAAATGGAATTCTGATATTTATTACTTCTGATAATCAAATTAGATTCACTTATGTTCAATGTTGGATTATTATCCGAAAGAGGAACAGCTTCTCCATTAGGATTAACAACGAAGGTTGAATTGCAATTCCCGAAAATAAAATGAATTCTATCGTGAATATGGGCATTCGGATACAGCTTGTGTAACATTTGTTTATGTTTGACTTTTAAGACATTATTTTCAATAACAGGGGAATCCTGCCAGTCTGGTTGAAACATATCTATTTTTACATCTTTATACTGATTTGGTAATTCAACCTCCTGATAAAGGTAATAGGGAATAAAATAGAAATAAATAAAATCAACCTGATCCTCCGCAAAGGCTGTACGCTCCTTATTTATATTCCCTCCAAATCCAGGAGTGACATTAATGACGGTGTTCCCGGAAAAATCAACGTAACGATCAGGATGATCTTCCGGTTTCAGGCATGCCGTACAATTATATTCCTGGTTTACGTATTCCAGTGAATTCATTTGATTGGTTCCCGGCACACTCACTTTGTCCTGATATCCCAAACTCCACACATTTGCTGTAAATTTTGTCGGAGTTAAACTTGTAATATAAGCACCAAATTGAGTGTATATATTCTCTGTGACTGATTTTGAACTTTTTAAGGCAATTTTATCAATTGCATCATCTGTGCCTGATTTTGAACTTAAAGCAATTTTATCAGTGGTGAATTTCATTTTATAAATAACCGTGCCAACTCCCTTTTCACACGAGGGTATAAGCAAAGCTATTACGAGAATATAAGCGAATTTTTTCATGACTTGATTTAAGTTAAACTTTTACAATTGCTGGTTACTAACTTGGATGAAAATAATTACAATTTACCAAGGGATTTGAGATGCTATTTAATAATTTTTTTTATAGTTGGATAGCCACACGTGTAAATTTTCACCAATTCACTGCTCGTCTTGCAAAAGAAATTTCACTTGTTAACTTTTTATTTATACATATAGAGGTATGAAAGAAGAAAGAGCGAGGTGAGAGTGTGAGTGCCTGAGATTTTAGTGTAGCCTGAAGTTATTTATTTCTTCACTTCTCCAAGGTTCTCATCATACCATCTCAGGGTTTCTTTCACAAGATCCTGGCGAGGCACCAGATGGCCTTCATTATAAACCTTCATCTCTTTTATTTTTGAGCCAAGAAGCTCATACATTGGTTTCTGGGATGTCTCTACCGGGAAAAACATATCATACTTCCCATTTAACATTAAAACAGGCTGGCGAACTCTCGGGAGATAATTAATCTGATCAACCTCCGGCAGGGTTTTGTTCATTTGCATACCGCCAACAAGTATTACCACAGCTTTAATACGGTTTTCAACAGCCGGGATTATTCCTCCAAGAAATCCTCCCCAGCTATAACCGAAATATCCGATCCTGTCAGCCTGAAAATCTTTCCTCTCCTCGAGATAATCTATGGTACGGCTGATATCCTTTTCCCACATTATAACATGATCTTTATAAAACACGGTTTCTTCACCGATATCAGATTTTAAGCCATCTCTTCTCTCAAATGTCCCCTTTACAACCGGGTAAACAAGCGCACGTCCGCTTTTAACAATAAACTCCATTCTGCTTACTTCGGATGTAGTAAATTCGTCGGTGAAAATTACAGCAGAACCAGGGAAAAAGAGTACAGGCTGATAAGGTGGTTGTACATTCTTTGGAAGGAAAAGCCAAACATTATATTTTTCATCATCATAGGCTGCGTCCAGAGTAACCTTTTCAATTTTCCACAGGTCTGATTCCTCTATTAAAATATCATGTGGATTCAATGGAGCCTTATCATACCTGAACTGTCTCAGATAGATGTTAAACATATTATCGTCTACAGGTTTTTCTTTTTTATAATCCCGGAAAGCAAGTTCAAGTTTGGCATTTAATTGGGAGGATGCAGAATCTCCGGCAATTTCTTTTATGCATCTAAATCCATTGGAAGCAGATCGGTCAACCGATAATTGTGTATAGGCACAGTTGAAAGAATATGTTGGGTCATTGAATCCTCCGCCGAGAATATAGCACTGCCCGGGATCGTTGCCCTGATTCTGACACCATTCTCTCACATTTCCAGCAATGTCATATACCCCAAATGAAGTGATTCCCTGCAGACTCCCTGATGGTAACGTAGACCTCTCATTAAAATTGGAAAGCGGAATAATATCCTTCGTTCTGCCAGTCTGGGCAATAACATTCCAGTGGTAAACAGACGGAAGCTTTTTATCCATGAATTCAGCATATGCAGCTGCCTCGTACCAGGATACACCCGATACAGGATAATCCTCTTTCCCGTCGGGAAAGGTTCCGATTTCCCATGTTGATGGGCCGGGCTTACCGGTTTTGTCGACAAAAAGTCTGACAGCATCATCCCATGACACAATTTTTGAGTTTATATAAAAGGGATATTTCCAGAAATTTTTATCGGAATATCCCCCGGCATCCACAAATCTTTTAAAATCTTTATTTGTCACCTCCCTGGCATCCACAAGAAACTCCCCTACTTGCTTTCCTCCATATTGCTCCAATCCCACAACAGCCATATCTGCCGTCATCGATGGTATTCGTACCATGTTTTCCGGCAACACCCCAACGCTGTCCAGTTTCAAAAAAGAGATATCATTATCCAGAAATGTATATATGTCAGGTCCAGCGTAATAAACTGATTGGAATCCCTTTTTTTCAAATTTCATCCTGATATGTCCCAGCGGAAACCTGACATCTTTAAGCGGGGTAGACCCCATATACTTCCATGAACTGTCGGCTTCATTGTAATCTTTCCAGTAAACATCAGCTCCATCCGGAGAGGTCTGCAGTGAGAACGTCAATGAAATTTTAGGCCACAGTCTGATAAGGTTCGAATCATCAGGGATGATTTTTTCAAGCTCAGTTGCCATATCAAATGCTTTGGTCGGAACAGTAAAATACCGACCTGTAAAGTTATCATCAACCATCTTCTGAATTGCCGGTATCTGTGTCACCTGAGCCCATTTAATCTTCTTCTGAATATTATACCACCGGAAACCGAAAACGGCGGCGAGACCAAGTATAATAAGTGTTATCAGCCATGGGACGAAAGAGAGTCGTTTATGAAAATTTGCCTTTGACCCTGGTTTTTTTATTGTAATGGATTTCCTTTTCTCCTTTTCCTTTGTTTCAATTAGTTCCTGATTACCAGAGGCATTTTCTCCGGGATGTATTTTGTGCCATTTCCTCAGACCGCGTATGATCTCATCAGTTGCATTGGCCACTTTATTGATCTGGTCTCGATATAAAAGTTGCTTTTGACTCTGAACCACATCATCGTCCCTTTGCCTGAGAGGTCTGTTAACACCCTGAAAATGATAGATAAAGTCCACAGATCTCATAATACCGAGATATTCTTCGACAAGCTTAATATCTTCAGGATCGAGATCATGAATACGTACCGGAAGGATGCGACTTGAAACATTACCATTTGGCAGGTTCACCTTTAAACCAAACTGGTCCTGTTTAGCCTGATTGATAAATGAAACAAACTCATTTCTCCAGGCATAACTATTAGGATCGCAATAAGTTCGTGATATAACAGGGATTAAAATCAGACATTTTAATTTCTCTTTCAGAGATGCAGCGACATCATGAGTCTCCAAAAGTCCGTCATGTGGATTGACATCATAGTAAACAGTTATCTCTTCTTTAAATGTAGCTTCAAGCTCTTTTTTCAGATTATCTACAAACTCAGTCACCCAACCATCATACTTGTTATCTTTCTGACGGTAAGAGATGAAGATGTCGTAATTATATCCTTCGATCAGGCTTGACATCTGAAGTTTAATTCTATATGCAAGTTAAGTCTTTGTCTGACAAAATCAAAAAGGTTACTACTTTTATACGTTGGGGTCCTTTGCCAGCCGAGCCTGTCGGACGAATCCGAACACGTTCTCCCAAGTCCTAAGCTTCTTCGGAGGTATTGGGATCTCAGCGATAATCTTTCATCGTTGTTATTAAAATCTTATTTTTATAAGTTAATACTATGAGAATTATGAGAGTAAGACATACCTTGTTTATTAAGCATTATACTTCTGTATTTCGCATCCCCATGACAATTATATTAATGGCAATAAGCGTTCTATCAGGCTTTGCCCAGGGCAGGATACCGGAAGTAAAAGAAAATATTCCCCTGGACTCCATCCGGCTGAGCGACCCTTTTATTTTGGCCGATAAGAGCACCGCCAACTACTATATGACAGGCACAGGAGGAATGATCTGGAAAAGTAAAGACCTCAGTAAATGGACAGGCCCGTACATGGTTACGAAGACTGATCCGGAATCCTGGATGGGACCGCGACCCATGATCTGGGCAGCTGAACTGCATCAATATAATGGTAAGTACTACTACTTTGCCACTTTCACCAACAGAAGCATGAATATTGATACTGTCAAAGGAAATATTATTAACAGGCGTGCCAGCCATATTTTAGTTAGTGACCAACCAGATGGCCCTTACATTCCAATGGAGAGCGATGTTTACCTGCCTGCGGAAAAGCCCACTTTAGATGGTACATTCTGGATTGACAAGGATGGGAAGCCTTACATGGTATATTGCTATGAATGGCTTCAGAACTGGAACGGAACAATCGAAAAAATCGAACTGAAACCCGACCTGTCAGGTTCTTCAGGTGAAGGGAAAGTGTTATTTCGCGCCTTCGATTCACCATGGAGCAAAGAAAGGGATGAAGCCGGTAACATCATCCCAAATAAAGTAACTGATGGTCCCTATCTCTTCAGGACCCAGACAGGCAGGTTGGGAATGATCTGGACAAGCTGGGTTTTCAGTGACTATGTCCAGGGTGTGGCATACTCGGAAAGTGGGACACTTGATGGCCCATGGATGCAGGAAAAGGAACCATTAACTCCGCCAAACTTCGGACACGGCATGTTATTCCGCACCTTTGAGGGGAAAATGCTTCTGTCAGTACATAGTCATAAAAGCGTTAACGGACGAACTATAAGGATTCCTCACCTGTTTGAAGTCGATGACCGGGGAGACATGTTAATAATAAAAGGGCAATATCATCCTTAGTCCGAAAATCTGTTCCTGGCCATCATTTCATTTTTCCCCTTGATTTCGATAAGCGAGAGTGAGAGTGAGTCTACACTCACTCTCACACTTGCATCGCGATGTCTCAGTGTAAAATTTTAAACCTGGGAATATTGTTCAACATACATGCCCCATTTCTTCACTGCTTTTTCGATAGCAGGAGCTGCCTTCTCCAGATCATCAGGGCTCATCACGGGATAAAAATCTATTTCCGCATTCAGCCATAAAAAGAATGGTTCTGCAATTGCAGGAATTTGTGATGGATTATCTATGTTTACAACAATGAATGCCCCTCTGCAGCCATCAATAGTCGTAAAGTAAGCATTCTCAGCTTTCACTTCAGTGAGCATCTCACGCATCTTCTTTCCGAATTCAGGGTCAATAAGGTTCCTGTTGCCCGAATCCTTTGACATCTTTACTCTCATCAGATATTTCATGACAATAATATATTAGTGTATTGTTCTAACATCATAAAAAAGCTTATGTTCAGGTTCTCTTTTACTGCCAATCAAATGCAGAATATCAGGATAAAGCTTAAATTCGATCCTTGTGATGCCTTTCAGGATCTCGGATCAGGTGTAGGATTTTCTAAAATGAGGATGTTTTAAAGTGTCAAACCTAAAATGGAATCCAGTATGAAACAGGAACATTATATCCCGTTTGATAAGCAATTCTTACTTGAAAAACTATTAGCTGAATACAAAGCAGATAAGAAAGAAGCCGAGGATTTCAAAAAGCTGTTCGACATACTTGAACATTATTTTCACTATGATGCATTTGATCTTATAAGAAAATTAAAACAAAACTATGCTCTGTTCGATCCTGATCTGAATTCAAAGGAACGGCAGGGTTTTACCGGCAAGAGTGATTTTTTATTTTTTAAAGAAACTCTTCTCAAAGTCCTTGAACGAGGAAATTATATACATGTCGAACAGGATACCCTGAGACAAGCCTTCAAAGATTCAGATTTAATAGGATTAAAACTAAAGATTGATTTTGAGGATTTTAATGATTATGGATTGTACGTCAGGGGTCATAATAAAACAAGAGAGAAAGTGTCCAGGTTCTTCTTCTGGAAGAAAGAAATAGAGTTTGAGCACTATGACCGTGTAATGATATACTTGAAATATAATGATTCAGATTACTTCAGGCAAAAGAATGTTAACTTAAATAAGCTGCCATTTGACCCGGGATGCATTGTCCTTAAAATTTTCAAACGGGTTCCTAAAAATGATCTTGAAACAATATTTCCCAATGCAGTTCCCAAAATGTCCACAACAGATAAAATATTGTTTTGGGGGCCGGCAATTGGTGGAGGTATTTCTTTGTTAAGCACAAAAGTGATTCCCGCTTTGATAGCAATGTATGCTGCTTATAAATCGGGCGAATCAATAGACCTCTTAAATAGTAAAACTGCACTTAATCAGGGCTTGATTGCACTGGGAGTTCTGGGTGGTTACCTGTTCAAACAATACAGCAGTTTTGTGAATAAGAAAATACAATATTCAAAAATGCTTTCAGATAGTCTTTACTTTAAAAATCTGGGAAATAACAGTGGTGCATTTTATTCTTTGTTAAACTCCTCTGAGGAGGAAGAGCTTAAGGAAACAATTTTGGCCTATTCATTTTTGTACAGAAACGGGTACGGCTTAACAGCCGACGAGCTCGATAATCGTATTGAAAACTGGTTTAGGACCGCACTGAACACAGATATTGATTTCGATGTAAAAGATGCTCTTTATAAATTAAAAACAATTGGGTTAAGTGTCGAAAGGAATGGTAAATGGGAAGTTATCCCATTAGAGAAGTCCCTTCTCAGAATAGATGAATTATGGGATCGTATTTTTGAGTATAACCAGGAAGAGTTCAATGCATACAATCCGGTTAAGAATAAGGCAACCAGTGCTGACTCCCGTTGACACGGCCATCTGTTCCTATTTTAAGTTTACATCCAGGTAAACTGAATGTCTTCCATAAGTCTCATAGAAGGGCTTAAACTGAACACCGTCAATATTAAATTGCAGCTTCCTTGCATCACCTGTGATCGATTTGCTAATATCCGCTGCATTTAATGTTACCTTACGCCATTCTTTAATTGGTTCAGATTCCTGGGCTGCAAGAAGTACAGGGCCGAAAAACAGGCTTGCAATATTCTGCTGATCCATTACCGGTTCCAGGTAAAACTGAAATGGCATGCGTAACTCAACTGTATCGCCGTCTTTCCATGTACGGCTTAAAGTAAGATAACTTCCCGGAACCGCTTTGACTTTTTCATCCTTACCGTTTATTTTAATAAAAAATCCCTTGGTTGCCCAATGCGGGACACGTACTTTCAGGTCGAACCTGCCTGTGCCATTAATGGTTAACCTGGTACGGTCTTCTTTGGGATACGCTGTAGTCTGTGTTATAGTCAAATTCTTTTCAGTCCATTTTAATGTAGAAGGCACATAAAGGTTCACATATAAAACATTGTTGTCTGGCGTTCTGAAATAAATTGAGTTCTGAAGCTTTGTATTGCTTTCAAGAGCCGTACCGTTGCAGCAGGTAAAACCTTTCATGGCAGCGTTACCGAACTGTTTCACAGAACCCGGTCTCAGCGGCACGTGATAAGTATTTGCAGGAGTGTTCTCTGCAACAGAAGCAAGAATGTGATTATAGAGCGCACGCTCATAGTAATCCATTAACTCTCCGCTCTGGTTAAACAGAAAAAGGCTGCCGGTCAATTTGAGCATATTATAGGTCGCACAGGTCTCATTCTGGCCGCCTGCCGAAAAGCCATTTTCATACAGGGTTGACGGTTGACCTGTGAAGCATTCTGCATTGGAAGGGTTGCTTGCCCCGGCAACTCCCCCGATACTGTACATATAATCATTTGTGACAATGTTCCAGAAATTATCGGCGATATGATAGTATTCCGGATCACCTGATACACGATAGGTTTCGAGCGCCCCGATAACCTGGGGCAAGTGCTGGTTGGCATGCAAGCCGCGAAACAGATCGACATTCCTGGCAAGCCCGTGAGAATGTCCGGCATCACCAAAGAACACCCTGATGTTATCAAATAAATGAGCTGCTTCCAGATACCGGGGTTCGCTGGTGATACGGTAAAGCCTTGCCATAACTTCGTTCATTCCACCGTACTCTCCCGCAATGTACCTGTTCCACATGCTTAAAAGGGTGCCTGTTGGCAATTGCCTCAATCGGAAATATACCCAGTCACCCATCCCTTTTACAATTTCCAGCGCCTTTTCATTGCCACTGAATTCATAAACATCCAAAAGCCCTGTGAGGATTTTATGCAGGGTATAGTATGGCGCCCATATTTTAGCACTATCTCCTCCATAGCTCGCCCCGTTTTCCAGCATTATAAATTGATCAGGAGGATAGGCGCTGATAAATCCTTTACCCCAGTTCCAGTAATCTGTCCGGATGCCGGCTGCGCTTAAATCTGAATTGAAAACCGATTTTCCATGGCCCAACGGTATCGCTGTGGGATCTGAAACAAAATCTCCTTTACCTGCTTTTGGCTTTCCCGACATCTGCGATAATTCATACAGTGTGTTCACCATGTATTCCATCTTATCAGCAAAATTGGCCTTAAGCGTTGCATCATACCCGGCACCGGCATAAGCCTGGGCGATGGCGCTAAGATAATGCCCTGTGGAATGACCGCGCAATTTGGTTTGCTGACTATCCCATCCCCCGAGTGGTTCTGCCCCTGCGGGTTGTTCCTGCCCAAATGCATTACGGAACATATAAAGAAAATTGTCGGGATTTGTATTGGCCAGGCCGGTCATGAATTTATCACGGTTCTCAATAAATTTTGTGTTATTGTTGTCAGGATCTGTGTTCAACATCACCTGGTCGAGTCTGAAAATTTCCAGCTTACGGTCAGGTGCAACAACCTCTTTGGCTTTCTTAACTTTGACAACTGCCTTCGGCCGGATGTCTGTCCCGGGAACCCTGCCGGTAACTACAAATGAACCTGGCTTAAGTACCTGGCTGTTATCCACAGGTGATGGCCACAGCACTCTTACATAAGGTCCTTTAGCGTTATTCCTGTAAACACCTGGTAAATAGCGCGGTATTCTTGGGAGATACCCGGTTTCTGTCTCTGCCTTAATATTTGGGACACCGGCCAGGTAAGCGTTATACAGTTGGGGAGTTGTTTCAGGGAACTTTGGAAGGCTCCCTTCAGTTTCTTTTCTTGTTCTGACCACCGGTTCCTCCTTTTTGAGAGAATTTCCGTATATCCTTGCAACCTGACTTTCACCCAGAGGAATCCGGTAGATCCGGAAATCGTGCAACCTGGCATTTAAAAATGCATTATCGGAAGCCAATGATCTTCCAATAAAAAGTTTATTATTTTCCGTTGAATTTTCATCGAAAAGGTTTTTTAAATCCACTTTTATATTCTTTATTTCACTGACCATCACTCCATTGAGGTATGTACTCAGGGTTCCGGCAGGAACATTGATTACAACAGCCAGGTGATTCCATTTATTGATTCCTATTGCCGGGGAGCTAGCGGTCTTCGTGTCTGATTTATTTACGATCTTAGCCTGATAACCTTCATTTTTCCTGATCCCTGCCGGGGCAGCAAAAAAATGCGACGTGGTATCCTGCCCAAAATCGAAAAAGATTTGCTTGTTTCCTGAAGACATCAGGTATATCCATCCCGTTATGCTGAGTGATTCCTGTCCCGTCACCGATTCGCCGGGAAGTGAAATAAAAACTTCACTGTTCCCAGGTAAAGAAAGCACATTGCCAAATGTTTCATCTTCCGTGAATTTGAAACCGGTGCCCTGAATGACGGCATGTAGATTATTGCGCGACCAGTCTTTTGCATCACCCTTAAATAAGTAGCGGGCAACTAATCCCGTTTCGCCTATTCCATCCAGGATCTGATCTCCGCTTTGTGCAAATACCGGTGTTGCACCCAGAATACAAAAAACTATTAGTATTCCAGCGAGGAGCTTAGTTTTATTCATAAGGAAAAATTGAAGCAGTTAATTCTTTGAATGTCCTCAAAGCAATTTGTTATGTTAAGGGTATATTTAGAATGTATAAAGGTATATAAGAAATTTAAAACGTCTTCAATCCGGTAATATGTTGTAAGAGTATTTTACCTATTTTAGTCGCCTTACTAAAAACAGAAAACTGATGAAGATCCTGGTATATTCAAGTCTTGTTTTTCTATTGTTGATTAGTGCAATTTCTGAAACTCAGGCTCAGAACTGGCCCGGCTGGCGTGGTCCAAACGGGGATGGGACAAGTGTCGAAACCAGCTTGCCTGTCAAATGGGATTCAGTGACCAATGTAGCCTGGAAAGTAACCGTTCCAGGCAGTGGATATTCATCCCCGGTCGTTTATAATGAAAGATTGTTTATTACTTCAGCCCTTCAGAATACCCAGGAGAAAGTCCTGCTATGCTACGATAACAGGAATGGGAAGCTTTTATGGCAGAGGACTGTTGTGAAATCTCCTTTTGAAAAGAAGCATGATAACAACAGCCACGCATCGGGAACTCCGGCCACTGACGGCAAA
>JBLNAO010000311.1:0-3965 GCA_050259395.1 Chloroflexota bacterium | reverse complement strand
TTTCTTTTGGACTCAGCCTTTTACCTCTTACCTTGATTATTTCGTTTTTTCTCGCAGTGAGATAAATGAACCCATCTTCGTCGACCTCTCCCAGATCACCCGTCCAGAGCCATCCATCCCTTAGCGATTTCCTTGTACTCTCGTCATCAGAGTAATAACCAAGCATTATGTTGTCGCCGCGTGCAATGACCTCACCGGTTTCACCAGGCCTGACTTTTTCACCTTCGCTGTTAACCACTCTGAGCTCGACTCCTGGTATTCCCCTGCCCATCGATCCTTTTTTCTTTTCATAAAGTTCAGGTGGAAGGTACGATAGCCTGGCTGTAGCTTCCGTCTGACCATACATAACAAAGAATCTGGTTTCCGGAAACGATTGCCTGAATTCATCAATGAATACTGTTGCAAGCTTTCCTCCTGCCTGTGTGACATACCTTAGCAAAGGGAGCTTTGTGTTCCGGAATGTGTCTGACATTCTCATCAGTATCTGGAAATGGCTGGGTACCCCGGCAAAACCCGTACATTCATATTTGAGCAGGTTATTGATCACCGTCCCGAGGAACATGAATGAATTGTTGAGGACAATAGAACCGCCGCACCTCAGGTGAGTATGCAGTAAAGACAATCCGTAACAATAATAAAAAGGAAGCACGACAAGCATCCTGTCCCCGGAAGTAAGCCCCAGATATTCGAGGATGGAGGTTGTGTTTGCAACAATGTTCTTATGCGAGATCATAACTCCCTTAGGCTTTCCCGTAGAGCCGGAGGTGAAAATAATCTCAGCACAGCTTTCACTGACCTTATTATCAAAAACCGGAATTAAATCTTCCCCGTTTTTCCCGGTATTAATAATCTGGTCGGGAACCTGGTCGGGAGTTATGCACCTGAATTCCTGAACAGGCAGCTTGTTTTGCAGATCCCTGGTAATGAATATCATCTCGGGTTTTGTAAGCCCTGTGATGTAACCGAGATTGTCTTTTTCGATGTTGGGATCAAGCGGAATGCATACATTCCCCGATTTGAGCACAGCGAGATATGCCTTGATAAAGAACAGGTTGTTGACTGAAAGTATGATTATGTTTTTTCCTGTTCCCACCTCTTTTCTGAGCCATGAAGCAAGGGCCGATGAAGAGCTGTAAAGCTCCCTGAAAGTTATTTCTTCATTTCCTGCAAGAAAGCCTTTGTCCAGCGAGTGGGTCTTTTCGAAAAAATAATCAAATGCGTTCATTGGTTCGAGTAAATGTTAGTGGCTTTCAGTTAGTTGATCGATATAGCTCACACGTTCATGTTCACACTCCGTAATAATCCCTTACCGGTGCCATTCTGAGGTAATCTGTTGTTTTTCTTTTCCTTTTGAAATTGGAGAAAAGAGCATCGACTCTCGCCTCAGTTTCACCCATCACTTCAGCCACTTCACCGGGCGAATAATCATGCTCAAAGCCGTACCAGTATATGTCCATGAGCTCGACCGGGAGCTGGTAGAAAAATTCCTCCTGTGTCTGTTGTGCAGGGTAAGTATCGGTGGTGGGAGTTCTCATTATGATCTCTTCCGGGATGTTCAGGTATCTGGCGATCTGGTAAACCTGTGTCTTGTATAGGTTGCCTATTGGCATCAGATCGGCGCCTCCGTCGCCATATTTTACAAAAAATCCCTGGTCCTGTTCCTGCTTGTTCGGAGTGCCGATAACTACGTAATGCCTTGACTCTGCATGAAAATAGAGTATCGACATCCTCATTCTCTGCTTGAAATTTGAAGCTGCCACAATCTTCAGGTACTCCTCTGCGGGAAGAAGTTTCTCTTTCTCCTGGCCATCACCGTTTACGATTGTGAGTGAGAAAAGAGGCGGAAGGGATGTGAATAACCCGCTTTGCCTGATGCCTATCTTCATTTTATACACACCCGGTTCGTATTCCGGGAAAATTTTCTTTACAGCTTCATCGCGTCTCTCATAACACCGTAGTCCGTCAAGCGCCGGAGTTATCACTTCCTTTATTGACTGTACTCCAAGACCATCCGCCAGTTGCCTCGCAAGCTGCTCGCTGTCGGGACTTGAATCTTTTTCAGGGATCATCACTCCAAGAACCTTTTCAGGTCCGAGCGCCCTTGCTGCAAGAGCGAGGCAAACAGAAGAATCAATCCCCCCGCTGATGCCAACTACGCCTCCTTTGCGGGTTAATTTGTAGAGAACATCTTCCTGCAGCTTTACGGTTATATTTTTGACTACAGCTTCAATGTCATCAATTTTAAGTATGTCTTTTGAAAATGGTTTTTTGCTGTTCATTGTATAAGTTGGTTTTTGTGTTATAATCATTTTCAGGTGAGTGCCGGTTCCAGATCTTCTATGATCCTGTGGTCGGCAGATGTGCTGTTCCGGAAAATATCGTTACGGTTCTCTACAAACTGGTTGAATAGAAGATGCGTCGAAATTATTGCTGTGATCAGCATATCGTCCATCTCTGATGTCATTCCTGTCTTTGCTATCCTCGAGAGCGCCATGTTCACTGATCTGTAACTGAATATGCCTGCTTTCTGGGTCTGGGCTTCTGAGAGCATTTCGCGGACATAATCAGGCGCATGCGGTGAAAGAAAGACATTATTCACCGGTGCCCGGTATGGCTGTTTCGTACGGGTCACAATATCATCCGGGATCCGGTTTTTCATCAGCTTCTTGAGAAGGTATTTCTCGGTGAGCCCTCTCAGCTTGATATCTGAAGGCAGGCTATTGCAAAATTCTATTACCCTGTAATCAAGGAATGGATATCTTCCTTCGACTGAATTTGCCATAGACATCCTGTCACCCTGGGAGGAGAGCAGGTAACCCGACATGAAGATCGTAGCTTCAAGCCATTGTGCTTTTGCAAGTGGATCCCATGAATTGAAATCTGCAGGCAACTGTCGTGAAAGCTCATCCACAGGCGAATAATTCACCGATACATCTTTCATGTATTCTGAAAAATGTTTTTTGATATGGTTTGAATTATTCCATCTAAGAAGATGCGAATAGAACGGGTTCCCTGTATCCTCGAGCTTGTACCTGAAAAACATTTTTATTGTCTGGACATTTGCCTGGGCAATCTGCGGAATGTAGGGGTAAAGCTTCTTAAGCAGCAGTGGTCTCAGGGAGGAATCAGGATTCGATGCCCAGAATCTTCTGATCAACGCCTCCTTGAATATATCATACCCCGCAAGCATCTCATCCGATCCCTCACCTGTAACCACAACTTTTATATTGTTCTGTCTTACAAGCCTTGAAAGTAAAAGCATTGGTGTAGGAGCAGTCCTGGTAAGCGGCATTTCTGCATGCCAGACCACCCTGGGGAAAGCTTCCGCAATCTCCTCTGAAGTGCACATGTAAGGCTTGTGCCTCGTATTGAAGTATTTTACAGCCTCATTCTGGAAATGGCTTTCATCAAAATCTTTCTCGCTGAAGCCGATTGAAAATGTATTCAGAACCCCCGGCTCTAAATCCTTTATATACGATACTGTTGCACTTGAGTCGATTCCTCCGCTCAGATATGCAGCTACTTCGACGTCTGCCCTCAATCTGATCCTCACAGCATCGGCAAGCAGATCATCAAATCTTTCAATAGTTTCGTTAAGGTTGACCTTTGAAAGTTGTTCGGAGAAATTAAGCGTCCAGTACCGGTCTGTCCGGAATCCCTTCCGGCTGAAATATCCGTAATGCCCGGGTGAAAGTTCAAGCACATCCCTGAATGCTGTATGGGGTGTGATCGAAGTCCAGAAAGTGAAGATCTGTGTCAGAGCTTCACCATCGAGTTCGCGCAGTATTTTTTCCTGTTGAAAGATTGCCTTGATCTCCGAGGCAAATGTGAAGATTCCGTTGCTGATGTTAAAAAAGAACGGCCGTATGCCCATCCTGTCTCTCGCGATGAAAAGCTCCTCTTCCTGTTTGTCCCAAACCGCAAAGGCAAACTGGCCGTTCAATAAGTTCAGACATTGAGAACCA
>JBLNAO010000310.1:0-2769 GCA_050259395.1 Chloroflexota bacterium | reverse complement strand
AGGAAGGCGGATGGCAGTTACAATTACACCGGGGCGACAATAGCAGATGTTGAGCTGATGAGAAAGCATTGCGGTAAGAATGTCATGGTCAAATGTGCAGGAGGAGTACGAACACTCGACGATCTGCTCAACATGAGGACAGCTGGCGCATCCAGATCAGGAGCAACGGCCACCTCAAAGATCATGGAAGAAGCCTTTGGAAGATTTGGAAGATAGTTTGCCGGCTTAGTATAACTTCAGCGCGGGAAAACGGACTTTATCTCCTCAACCGATACCCCGAAGATCTTCTGTGTGATTTCACTCAGCATCGCCTCATCGCCGGAAATATGGAAAATCCTCTGGGTATGCGTGATCTTACCCCCGGGTGAAAGCAATGCTGCGGGTGATGAGCTCTCAATCTCAAAGAATGGTCCCATTATGCTTCCATCCTCTACAGGTCCGTCATTATAGGAATTCACTGCATCTCCTTTGAGCGGATTATCCTGTCTGCCCCATTTTGAATTCACATAAGGCATATCTTGTTCAGGCAGAGACAGCCATAATATTGTCAGGGTTTTGCTGGCCGGATCATAGCTTCCGCAGAAAGGCTTTGCTCCTTCGGGGGAGATGCCTATCTTGCTCCTGTGCCTGCCATCAACCCTGAAAAAGAGAATGCTGTCTTTTACCACAAGCCTGTCGGCAGGAACATTGCCGAAATAATCATCTGTTATAACCTTGTCCTTTGCAGGCCTGAAAGGTATAACAACAACTCCGCTTTCAGATGGGTTGAACATGCCGAGAAGCCAGATTGAAAGAAAACCCGACTTGCTGTTCCATTCTTCTGAGCCCCTGTTTGTAAGGGTATTAACAGTTTCATAGGCTACAAGCTGAAGCGATCCGTCAACTGTAATATTCAAAGCAGCACCGGAGGCTTGCCTATCCAAAAGTTTGATACTTCTTTCAACCCCTATATTCATATTGGTTCCAGCTGCATTGACAAGACTGAAATCTTTCCTGAAGCTGACCGAACGGGAATCATTTGACATTACATCGAAGGCTTCGGTATCGAGCTGCGGAGGCACCTTCCAGGCCGGGAATACCTGTTCATCACCCTTTTTGAAATATATGGAGAAAGGTCCTCCTTCGGGACCAAGCCAGAACCTCTCTTCTCCACCAAACGGATTGAACTGGTTGCTCAGGTTCCCTGATTCAATATGTTTGTAGTTTATCCAGCCGTAGCTTTTTCCATCATAACCTCCGGTCGAGCTCGTCATCACCCGTCCCTGGTAGCCGGGAACCACAAGGACATTTGCACCTGTAGCTGAATCCTTAAGCTCGATGAAGCTGATATTGTGCTTATTGAAGAAACCGGCATCATAGCCGTAAGTTCCCGGCTGGTATTCCTTGTTCATCTCCTGTGATTTTTTTTCTCCGGCGTACCTGCATCCGGATGCTGAGACCATCAGAAGCAGGATTAATCCGAAAGTATTAAATTTTTTCATATCGCTGTTTAAACGAACATCTGCTCATAATGCGGTATAGACTCGAAAATCCCGCCACCTGAACTGTAAAAATCCTTGCCGAGCCTGTACACTCCATTGTTAACCTTTACCCACTCCTTATCCTTTCCCGGATGATAGCTCATCATTGTATTCCAGTTCTTATAATTCTGATGACCATTGCTTTCCACGAGGCCGATGTTTCCTATTCCCGGGAATGGGGAGAGCCTTGCAGCCACGTTCTTATTCCAGTCTACGAGGATCGGGTTAACTGTAAGATCAGCACAAAAACAAGGGACATTCCTGTTATGGGCAGCTTTAGCGATCTTAAGGGTCATGCTGAGTGTTTTGGCGATAGCCTTAAGAGCGATTGCACCATAACCCATATCTATCCTTTTTATGGAATCCTCCTCCGTATGAGCGCTTTCGTCTGATGCAAGCCGGAGAGGAATATCCTTAACATCAGCTTCATATTCTTCCGGGAAGGGTTCCTCAATGATCATTATCTGTTCAAATGCCCCGATTTTCCGGCAATGATCGATGAGCTTCAGCAAAGTTTCCTTTTTTTCATATCTCCCGTTCGCGTCGAAATAATATGGCAGCTTGCCATTTGCTGTATGAGCTGTCCGCACATTCCCGATGGCCTTATGGATTTCGCTGATTCGAGACTTATCCTTCTCCAGCATCTCATCCTGGGTACCTGGTTGTCCTATCTTCACTTTCATGAAAAAATATCCGCTTCCGGTAGCAGCCCTGATCTCCTCAACGGGAATGGAATAAGCCATAAGCGGGATTGCCGCCGCACTGTCATGTTTCATAGCGAGGGCAGGCCTGTATTCATCAGGTATCATTGCATCGAATGTGGTGAACCCATTCTCCTTTGCATACAGAAGCCATGCGGCGTTGTCGACTGCCACCAGTGCGTTAAGTGCAAACGTCTTTCTAAGGGAGGGATTTGAAGTGATCTTTTTTCCGTATTCGTAAACTTCAGGGTAGACATTGTCGAGAAGCGCTACAGGAGAACTGAAGGTCTGACCATTGATGATCTGCAGCGCGCGTTCCGTCATTGAGTACATGAGGGAGTTGCCACCTGCCTCGGAAAAGGATGAGAACACATTTGCATCGGACCACAGTACGCTCTGCGAACACAATCCGATCGAATGTTCTCCGGAACCGGCAGCCATGAATGCAGCCGTCTGCCAGATCTCTTTCATGTAACCTCCCTTGAAGCCGAATGGCCTGATAAGAGGCTCGCGTTCGAAGTTTGAGCTTACCCTTGCCACTTTGATAT
>JBLNAO010000309.1:0-30707 GCA_050259395.1 Chloroflexota bacterium | reverse complement strand
ATGGAGCTCGTGCCTGCTGAAGAACCCGGCAATAAGACCGTTGTGACAATAAAGGACATAAAATTCAATGTCCCGATACAGGAAAGCTTCTTTTCACAGCAGAATATGAAGAATGTAAGATGAACATCTTTCTCATAGCCTGGCGTAATCTCTGGAGAAACAAGCGGCGCACGCTCATCACCGTGGCCTCGGTCTTCTTCGCCGTGTTTTTTGCCCTTGTGATGCGCTCACTGCAGCTTGGGACATATAATCACATGTACAAGAACGTGATTGAACAGTACACAGGTTACCTCCAGGTGCAGCATCAGGATTTCTGGGACACCAAGACGATAGACAACATATTTGAGCCGGGCGGCGGGCTCGAACAAAAAATTCTCAGTGATCCGAATGCAAGTGTCATCGTTCCAAGGCTCGAATCATTTGCGCTTGTTTCATCAGGCCCCCTCACCAAAGGAGTGATGGTGCTGGGAATCGATCCCGAAAAGGAAGTTAATCTTTCGGATGTCAGATCAAGGCTTGTACGCTACAGGCTTACGGAAGGAAGCATCGCAAAGCTGAAGCAGGAATTGCCTGAAAAATATCATCAGAATCTCGATCTGCAGTCAGGGAAGTCGTTTTCAAACAACTCATCGGTGCTGCTCGACCTTGGAGTTCCGGATGAGGATTCGTCAGCGGTTCTGAGCCTTATGCGGAAGCATGCTTCGTTCAGGAATGGTTTTATAGCAAATGAAAGGCAGGGCGCTTTGATCGGAGACCGTCTTTCTGTATTTCTGAATGCAACTGTTGGCGACACCATTGTACTTATCGGTCAGGGTTACCAGGGAACGACGGCAGCCGGTAAATACAGGATTGACGGAATTGTCAGGATGCCGACACCCGATTTCGACAGCAGGATAGTTTACCTTCCAATAAGTTTTTGCCAGGAGCTTTACAATGCACCCGGGATGGTAACATCGCTCGCAATTACGGTGAAGGACAACTCAGATGAGGCGATCGGTAAAATGATTTCATCCTTGTCCTCAAAGATAGAACCTCCGCTCAGGGTCATAGGCTGGCGTGAAATGAACGAGCTGATGATAAACCAGATGGATGCCGACAGTAAAAGCGGAAGTGTGATGACTGCGATCCTTTACCTTGTAATTGCATTCGGGATATTCGGCACAGTGCTTATGATGACTGCTGAACGGAGGAGGGAATTCGGCGTCCTGGTCGCGATAGGGATGCAAAAAACAAAGCTGGCATCTGTCGTCGCACTTGAGATGATCTACATTGGTATCATGGGACTCCTGAGCGGATCAATCGCGGCTTTACCTGTAATTTTTTACGGTTATCACAACCCCATACGGTTTTCAGGCGAAATGGGTAAGATGTATGAAAATTATGGGATGGAGCCCGTGATGCCGATGCTGCTGCCCGACATATATTTCCTCTGGCAATCTATGGTCATTGCGATCATTGTATTGATTGCCATCTTCTATCCTGTGAGGAAAATACTTAAGATGAAAGTTGTGAATTCGCTGAAAGCATAAAAGACTATTATGATCTGGAAAACAGCATGGAAAAATGTCTGGCGGAACAAGACCCGCAGCCTGGTGGTGATAGCATCGGTTACAACCGGGGTATTTGCTGCGGTTTTTTCCATAGCATTCATGAACGGCATGATTGCACAAAGGTTTGATGCTGCCATAGATCAGGAAATTTCCCATATCCAGCTCACCGGCAAAGGATTCAGGCTGAATAACGACCCCGTCATAACAATTCCGAATTCAGACAGCACGATTGAGGCGCTCAGGGCAATTCCGGGTGTAAAGGGATTGGTTAAAAGGTCAATCACGGGCGGAATGGCAGGAACCGCAACAAAAAGCGCCGGTGTTGAGATCATCGGCATAAACCCTGATGAAGAAAAGTTAATCTTCAGCCTCAGCAAAACGATAATTGAAGGAACCGGGTCTTATTTTGAAGACCCGAGGAAAGATATTGCTTTGATCGGCCAGGACCTGGCAAAGGAGCTGAACATTATACGGTTCGTCATTGACAGTTCAGTAATAACGGGCCTGGGGAAAAAAGGTATTCCTGCCAATGTGCTTTCAGCCCTGGAAAAATTATCCGGAACCCGCTTTCAGAATGAAAAGAAATTCAATAAAGCCCTGAATGGCGTTCTTTCAAAAAACGACAGCAGGAAATATTCTCACATTATCAAGCAGGAAGCATGGAGCTACCGTGAGGGTTCAAGGCTGACACTCACTTTTCTCGACAGGGACAATAACCAGGTCGGGGCCAGGTTCCGTGTAGCCGGCATTTATGATACAAAAAACACCCTCTTTGAGATCAGCTCGGTGTTTGTGAGGGATTCGGATCTTAAAAGGCTGACAGGTTATCCTGAAGGATCCTTCAACGAGATCATCATGAAAATCGATGACATTGAACAGACTGAAAGCATTACCGACGAACTCCGGGTAAGATTCCCATCACTTGAAATAATGAACTGGAAGGAGCTGCAGCCCGATCTGGCAATGATGACTGATTATGTCCACCAGATCTACGGCATTCTGATGGTGATAATTATGGCGGCGCTTGCTTTCGGAATAGTAAATACAATGCTCATGGTGGTACTGGAAAGGACGAAGGAGCTCGGAATGCTCACGGCAATAGGGATGAACAAACGGAAAGTGTTTTCGATGATAATGCTTGAATCAATTTTCCTCTCATTAACCGGCGGTATTGCAGGGATGCTGGTAAGTTCCGTGGCAATTCTGCTGACGGCAAGAAACGGGATAAATTTTCTCCAGTATGCCGAAGGAATGGAAGCTTTCGGGTATTCGGCACATGTGTATCCCGAGATAAATGCCAGCTTCTTTATCATGATGACCGTGCTGGTGATACTGACCGGTATCCTTTCATCTGTATACCCTGCGATGAAAGCTCTTAAGCTGAATCCCGTAGAGGCTATCAGGACCGAGTAAATGAACTTTAAACACTGCCAATATGAAAATTATTGAAATCAGGAAAGTCAGCAAGATATACAACGAAACGGAAGTAGAGGTGCGAGCCGTAAACAATGTTTCGCTCGATTTCAGTGCAGGCGAGTTTGCTGCCATTGTCGGTCCTTCCGGTTCAGGGAAGACCACGCTGCTCAACCTCATCGGCGGGCTGGACACACCTTCATCCGGCGGGATAATCGTTGATGGCACCGATCTTTCAATGCTTAAGTCTTCGCAACTGATTGATTTCAGGATGAGAAATATCGGTTTCGTTTTCCAGGCATACAACCTTGTGCCGGTGCTTACGGCAAAGGAAAATGTCGAATTCATAATGTCGCTTCAGAAATGGGCAAAGCAGGACCGTGAGGCCAGAACCTACGAACTGCTCAAAGCTGTGGGGCTGGCAGACAGGGCAAACAGCAGGCCGGGAAAGCTCTCCGGCGGGCAGCAGCAAAGGATTGCGGTGGCAAGGGCTCTTGCCTCGAGACCTAAATTCGTGCTCGCAGACGAGCCAACAGCGAACCTCGATTCAAAATCTGCATCCACCCTCCTGGGCATAATGGAGGAGCTGAACCATGAAGAAAAGATTACTTTCATCTTTTCAACTCACGATCCGAGAGTCGTGAAAATGGCTCACCGCGTGATAACCCTTGAGGACGGAAAGGTGGTAACTGATGAAGTGAGGGAACAGCCGCTTGTATGAAGAAAGGTGTAATCATCCTGCTTTACTTTTATATTCTCGCCTTTCCCGCCTTAGGACAGGATGAAAATAAAAAGGCAGAGCTTAACGGATATGTAAGCTCACTGACCAGCTCAATGTTCAGGGAGCTCAGCAATCCGATGCTCATAGATAATATCATTCACAATCGTTTGAATTTTAAAGCCTGGCTCAGTCCAAAGCTGACTTTTGCAGCTGAAGCGAGAAACAGGCTTTTCATGGGTGACATGGTGGTAAATTCCGGATCAACATATTCAAATCTGGTTGCAGCCGACAGGGGATTTATGGATTTGTCGTGGAACCTGGCAAACGAGACCTCGTTTTTCATCAATACGACAATAGACAGGCTCTGGCTTGATTACAGCACCGGTAAATTCCAGGCTACAATCGGCAGGCAGAGGATCAACTGGGGGCAATCACTGATCTGGAACCCTAACGACATATTCAATGCATATTCATACTTTGATTTCGATTATACAGAGCGTCCGGGAAGCGACGCAGTAAGGCTGCAATATTACACCGGATCATCATCGGCTATCGAGCTTGCAGTGAAAGCAAACAACGACAATGAGATCACCGCAGCAGCCCTGTACCGGTTCAATATATGGAGCTATGACTTTCAGTTCCTTTCAGGCGTGCTGGAGAATGATGAGTTCGTGGCAGGTTTTGGATGGTCGGGAGCCTTAGGTTCTGTTTCCTTCCGGGGAGAAGGAACGTGGTTCAAGCCTTTTGAAAATGTATCTGTTAAGAGGTCTACAACCCTCTTCACATTTGGTTTTGACAAGATCTTTGGAAATAATTCCATAGCACAGGCACAGGTGCTTTTAAGCGATAACACATCATATTTCGATGATGCAAGGGCTTTGTTTTCAATAGGTGACATGTCGGTTAAAGACCTGGCATTCTCGAGGTTCACAGCCTTCGGATCATATTCTTACCCGGTAACACCGCTCCTCACTGCCGGTCTTTCGGCAATGTGGTTTCCTGACCGTAAAGGATATTTTACCGGGCTTTCAGCAGATTATTCCGTTGCCGAGAATGTCGACGTTACTTTGCTTTGGCAGCACTTTAAGGGAGACTTCGGATCAGAGATCGGTTATCGGGTTAACCTGGGATTTCTCAGAATTAAGTTCAGTTTCTAGATTTTTCCATATTTTTGCCGTTGATCAAAAGGAAAATGAATGGCTCTTGTTCATGAATTTGAAAAAACAGGCAACTGGCTCTTCAAAAGACGCAGTTGGTTACCGGTTGTCCTGATTGTAACCGGGATAATAGTAATGTACCTGGTGAACAGGCAGGCCATTCTTTATGATATGAGGGATGAGCTTATATTCCTCGGGGTGAGCCTTTTCGGTGAGCTGATCAGGATACTGACGGTCGGATTCACGCCGAAAAACACATCCGGAAGGAACACTGACCAGGGCCAGGTTGCGGATGAACTGAACACGAGGGGCATTTACTCGATAGTGCGTCATCCGCTTTATGTAGGCAATTTCTTTATGTGGCTGGGGCCTGTCCTGTTCCTCAGATCAGGCTGGTTCACCATAATTTTCTGCCTTGCTTACTGGCTGTACTACGAAAGGATCATGTTTGCCGAGGAGCAATACCTCAGAAAAAAATTCGGTGAGGCGTATGACAAATGGTCAGAGAATGTTAAAGCTTTTTTCCCTTACAAATTTACATACATACCTGCAAGACTTTCCTTTTCGGTAAGAAATGTTCTCAAACGGGAATACAACAGCTTTGTGAATATCTTCATCATCTTCCTCCTTCTGGATCTTTTCAGGAATTATTTTCTTTCCGGACGGATCTACGTGACAGGAATGTGGATCTATCTTACAATTGGAGCCGGATTGATCTGGGTAATTGTGAGGTTAATCCATAAAAAGACAACATGGCTGCAGGTTGAAGGAAGATAGTTCCGGAATAGAATAAACCCCCTTGATGGGGGAATAATTCCTGGATAGAAATAAATTTCCTTATATCCGGCAAATTTGCTCCCCTCCCAGGGGAGCTGACCGAAGGGCTGAGGGGTGCCATGTTTGCAGAAATAAAAAAACGGGACCATTGATCCCGTTAATTCATTTCCCTAACTCTAAGTACTCCAGCGCATTCTAGCGCACTTTCCTTAGTCTCTGGATCCCGTGAATATCATTATGTAATACAACAGTGTGGCAAGTGAGCCGAGAGCTGCAACAACGTAGGTGTAAGCGGCCCATTTCAGTGCATCCTTGGCCATCGGGTGGTTCTGGTATGAAGTTATGCCTGTTGTTGAAAGCCATGCAAGAGCTCTCTGGCTGGCATTGATTTCAACCGGAAGTGTAATAAAGCTGAACAAGGTGGTTAATGCAAACAGCACTATACCTGCAAGAAGAATAGCAGGATAAGCTTCAATAAGCAAAACACCCGCCAGGATTACCCATGTGACCCATTTTGAAGCAAAGCTGACCACAGGAACCATCTTAGATCTGAAGCCAAGCCATGCATATGCCGAGGCATGCTGGACTGCATGACCTGTCTCGTGAGCAGCAACTGCTGCCGCTGAGATGCTGCGGCCATTGTAAACGGCCGGACTGAGGTTTATGGTTTTGTCTGCAGGATTATAATGGTCGGTCAGCTGTCCCTGCACACTCTGAACCTTAACGTCGTATATACCGTTTGCTGCAAGCATCCTTTCTGCTATATCCTTGCCCGACATCCCGTTATCCAGCGGAATTTTGGAATACTTGTTGAACTTGTATTTCAGGGTCTGGCTGACCACCAGGCTTAGGATCATGAAGCCTATAAAGAAAATCCACATTGACATGATTACTGTTTCCTCCTATTAATTTGGTTACTCTTTTTACAGATCAAAATTTCTGCCAAAAATCTGAAAACCATCAATAATGGCCATTTTGTCAGAAACCAAAGGTACTGCTTTCAGAGAGATTTAAAAACTCTTTTAACTCATCATTAACTATCTTTGCTTTTATGATGAACCCAGTAAACCGGGCACTTTCGTGGCTTCTCGCATTGCCCGTTCATTTGTACAGGCTGACATTGTCGCCGTTTCTCGGACGGGCATGCAGGCATGTTCCGACATGTTCGCAGTACATGCTCGATGCGTTGAGGATCCATGGTCCGATTACCGGGCTCCTGATGGGAACGGCAAGAATATTCAGATGCAGTCCGTGGGGGACTCACGGGTATGACCCTGTTCCTTTGATCCGTTTCAAAAAATACAAACCTTTGAATTCCTGTATTGGCAGGTGGAAAAGCGAAAACAGGCTGAAAAGATGATGCCGGTATAAGACCTCTTCCCCTGCCCCTTCCCCCGAGGTGGGAAGGGGTAAGATTCCAGATAATCCTCAATTGTCACGATTTATCGGGATTCAGGGGTGAGGTCGATGGCTCTGTGTAAGTTCTTCTAAAACCCCAATTCCTCTTTAAAACCCCAGTTCCTCCTTTAGCTGCTGGTACCCTGACCTGCTGACCGGAATTTTATCTCCCGAATTAAGCACTGCCACATGGTTATCTTTTCCATAGGGTTCGATCTTCCTGATCTGTGATACATTGATTATGAATGATCTGTGAACCCTCACGAAATCCTTCGGTGGAAGGTTATCCTCGCAATATTTCATCGTTTCCTGCTTGAGAGCCTTCCCTTCCGAATGGTAGATCATGACATAATCATCCTGGGCTTCAATATACCGGACCTGTTCCACCGGAATAAGGTTGATTGCATTGCCTTTTCTCACCACGAACCTGTTAATCGGGGCTTCGGGTTCTGGCTTTTTGGCCAGGAGGGCGCTGGCAGGCATGGCATTGCCTATTCCTGAATGGATCTTATCGATTGCTTTTTTAACAGCTTCGAGAAATCTTCTCTTCTGATAGGGCTTCATGAGGTAATCGACGGCATTGAGCTCGAAAGCCCTTATTGCGTATTGGTCGTATGCCGTTGTGAAAATGATTTGAGGTTTTTCGGTCATCACCTCCACCAGCTCGATGCCGGTAAGCCTCGGCATTTGTATATCGAGAAACACAAGATCAGGCTTTAATGCGGAAATGGTCTTCAGTCCTGAAAAACCATCGGAACATTCTGCAATAATTTCTATCCCCTCTGTTTCTGTAAGATAATGTTTGATTATTTCCCTTGCAGGCGCTTCATCATCGATTATTACTATTCTGACCGGATTCATTTGTTATGAGATGATTAAGAGGTAAAGATATTAAAAAGTGCCCAGAATGCCTAAAGTGCCGGGAGTGCCTAAAGTTACGAGAGGGATTAAAGTGCATTGAGTCGTGGAGTGCCAGGGAGCGAGATACGTTTAACTTACCGGCATGTAGAGGGTGACAGTAAAGACTCCATCCTCTTTGATTGACTTCATGGAGGCCTGGTTTCCATAGAACAGCTCCATGCGCCGGGCAACATTGGACAGGCCGGTGCCGGTTCCTTTCTTTATTGAAGGTGCCGGGTTGAAGTTGTTGCTGACAATGAACTCAAAATATCCATCGGCTATCCTGGCCCGGGTAGTTATCTTCACCGTTTCAGTACTCTCATATACTCCATGTTTTACAGCATTTTCATAAAGCGGCTGAAGGAGCATGACCGGTATTTTGAAATCGAGGCATTCATCCTGTATCACCTCTTCGATCGAGAGCTTGTCCCCGAACCGTACTTTTTCGATATCGAGGTATAATCTGAGGTTTTCCAGCTCGCTTCTTAATGTAACAGGCTGTTCGTCTTTCCTCGAGAGGGCATATCGCATGAACTCTGATAGCTTTACAACCATATCCCGTGCTTTCTCTGGATCGGCTATTGTGAGGTAACTTATCGAATTGAGGCTGTTAAAAAGGAAATGCGGGTTTATCTGCGAGCGCAGCATCTTAAGCTCTGTTTCCTTCACTACACTTTCAAGCCTGGCTTCCCTGGCGTTCTTTTCTGAGAGATTCACCAGGCTTACAGTAAGATAATAGGTCAGGATTATGACAACATACAGAAAAACTCCGGTTGCCAGTCTGTAAGGAACAGTTTTATTCCAGTAAGGCAAAAATTCGGTATTGGCTGTATAGATTGCACTCAGGATAATATTGGTAATGACCATCCATAATCCGATCGTTATTACTCCTGTTATCAGCAGGTTTGAGATCAGGGACAGGGCTTTTTTCTGCCCTTTGTTGAAAAAGGTGAATGGATACCACAGAGAAAGTGCGAGCCCCGAGAAGATAAACAATGAAATAAGTCCGTCGGCAACGCTGATCCAGGTGAAGCTGCCGTAGATCAGGTAAAAAAGCAGTGACTGGCCTGCCGAGAGGAGCAGCCAGACCAGCCACCATAATATGAACCATGTTCTATTTCCGAATACCGGATGTTTCATCAGGGAAATATTTAATAGCTCTTTATCTCTCCGCCGCCGAATACGATTGCACCTTTGATAACCAGCTGCCTCGACATATCGATGGTTCTTCCCGGATGCAGTTTACGCGAGTCGCCGAAACCGCCAAGGACTGGAGTCACCTCAATCTTGACATTCCAGTCGTCCGGCACAATTATCGTCGTTCCGCCGAAGACGCATGCGACCTCGAGCTCGCAGATGCCGGGGGCCAATTTCGCTTTTGTAAGGTCTATTTCACTTCCTCCAAACACTGCTGTTATCTTGCCGCCTCTGAAGTTATCCGAAACTATCTGTCTCTCCCCGCCGCTGAAGATATGGACAAGATCGAGGTAATCATCTCCAACCTGCGAGGTTATCGAAACTGAATTCCATCCCCTGCGTCTCGAAAATATAAATATAATACCTATAATTATAAATATCGATGGCCAGAACATATTGATGTCGAAAGTCTCCCTGAATATCATTGGTATAAGGAAGAATCCTCCGACTGCCATTATTATCACCCCGGAAGTCCTTCCGCCTGCAGATCCCAGTGTTATAACCAATCCTATAACTATAAGCAGCATCTGCCAGCTGAAAATTACATGATCGATGAAATGCGGGAAAATTCCGGTATTTCTCATTACCAGGAATAAGCCAATTAGCACCATGACAATACCGATAATGATCCGGTTGTCCATGGGCGAGTTTCCCTGCCTTGCCGGCCTGTCGCTTCCGAAGGTCTGATTTGTTTCCATAGCTTTTGAATTATTGGTTCTTATTTAATGATTTTCTTTTGAAAACTGCCGTGAGTATGATTGACACACCTATCAGGCCTATCACTGACGGCCAGAAGAAAGTCTCGAATGCTTTGCCGGCAAAAGGAAAGAGTTCATCCTGAAGGAACCAGATTCCTGCCGCGATCAGCATAAATCCTCCCACAAACTCGAGGTTGAGGAGCAGGAGAATTCCTACGAAGAGCATGGCGGTTTTCCAGTTGAAATAGCTGGCGACGCTTCCGAGGTTAAAAACATCGTTGGTGGCTATAAGCAGGGCGATACCCAGAGCAATGAAGAAGATGCCTATAGAAACCCTTGGATGGTGCTCGGTGCTTCTGTACTTGTCTTTATGCCTGGTTTTCATGTGTCGTGTTTTAATTTTTATTGTCTCAATAAAGCACTTTTCAGCGGCTTTTGTATTTTTATTTTTAATTCCTGATTCGAAAATAGAGTGTAAAGAGAGAATCCATGCTGATTAATCGGCGAATTGCGGTTTTTTTCCGGTAAAAGAGCTTTAAAGGTTAATCGTTGTTAGTTTTTGGTTGATAATTTTTTTAATTGCAGAAGGATTCATATTTTTGCAGTCCAAAATTCAGAAACATGTCCCGACAGTACATTATACCGATCGGCGGGTTGAAGGACGGGAATCATAAGTTTGATTTTGAGATCGGTAACAGGTTTTTTGAAAGTTTTGAGGAATCGGAGGTGAAGGAAGGTGATCTTACAGCTGATGTTTCGCTTGAAAAGAGGTCGACGCATATCGACCTGCTTATCACAATAAAGGGCAGCGTGCGGATAAGCTGCACCAGGTGCCTGGAAATGTTTCCGTGGCCGGTTGAGTCTGAAAGCAGGCTTCTGGTAAAATTTGGCGTCAGTGATGAGGAAATTGATCCGGACATTATATATTTGCCCCACGGGGAAAATGAGCTGGATCTTGAGCAGCACCTTTATGAGGATATTCTTCTTGCTCTTCCCATAAGAAGAATACATCCTGACGACAGTGAGGGAAACAGCACCTGCGATCCTGCAATGTTGAAAAAGCTTGAAGATCTCAGGCTATACCAGGAACCGGACATCGATCCCCGCTGGAATGATTTGAAGAAATTAATGAACGATAATTAAAATAAAGAAAAATGGCACACCCCAAACACAAACACTCCAAGACAAGGAGAGACAAGCGCAGAACACACTATAAAGCAACTGCCCCGGCAACAGCAGCATGCTCGAACTGCGGATCTGCAGTCCAGTATCACAGGGTTTGTCCCGAATGCGGATATTACAGGGGCAAAGCAGCTGTCGAGAAGAAGGCCACAGCCTGACCGCATAACTAAAACATACGATATATGAGAATCGGCCTTGATGTCATGGGGGGTGATTTTGCACCTGAGGCTATTATCGAAGGCGCCGTCGACTCCCTGAATCATCTGTCAGGTGATGAAAGCCTTATTCTGATCGGAGATGAGGGTGCGATTTACAGAAAGCTCGGCGAGATGCAAATCGACGCCGGCAGGTTCGGGATCGTTCCCACAACACAAGTGATTCAGATGGGCGACCATCCTGCAAAAGCCTTTTCACAAAAGAAAAACTCGAGTATTGCAGTCGGCTACGGCATGCTGAAAAGCGGTCTTATCGATGGTTTCTGCAGCGCAGGCAATACCGGCGCGATGCTGGTGGGTGCGAGCTATACGGTAAACGTAATACCCGGCGTTCTCAGACCCGCCCTGGCCGTAGTCCTTCCACGGATCGACAACACCAAAACAGTACTGCTCGATGTTGGTTTAAATCCCGACACCAAGCCAGATATTCTTCTTCAATATGGTGTTCTCGGCAGCATATATTCAAAATATGTTCTTGAAACTTCTGATAACCCAACTGTCGGCCTTCTTAATATAGGTGAAGAAGAATCGAAAGGCACCCCAAGCATAAAGGCAGCATACGAGCTGATGAAAGGTTTTCCAGGGATTAACTTCGTTGGAAATGTGGAAGGCAATGCAATCTTCAGCGAAAGAATGCCCGACGTGCTGGTCTGTGATGGTTTTGTGGGTAATGTTGTTTTAAAACTTGGTGAAGCTTTTTATCATATTTACAAGATAAAGAATCTTAAAGATTCATTTTTCGACAGTCTGGATTGGGAAAATATTGGAGGAACACCGGTTGTAGGCATCAATGCCAACGTGGTGATAGGTCATGGCATTTCAAAGCGGCATGCAATCAAAAACATGATCCTTCAGACAAGGGGTGTTGTTCACGCTAACCTGGCCCAGAAGATCAAGGAAGCAATTTAAGCTATGGAAAAACTTCGTGCAGCAATCACCGGCATTAACGCATGGGTGCCGGAATACAGGCTGACAAATCAGGAACTTTCGAAAATGGTTGATACCTCCGATGAATGGATAATGCAGCGGGTCGGAATTAAAGAAAGAAGAATATTAAAAGGAGAAGGGCTCGGAAGTTCCGATCTTGGTGAACAGGCTGTCAGGGGGCTGCTCGAAAAAACCAATACAAACCCCGGCGATGTCGATCTCCTCATTTGCGCCTCTGTGACACCAGACATGGCTTTTCCTGCAACAGCTAACATCATCTCCGACAAATGCGGAATCAAAAACGCTTTCAGCTTCGACATGAATGCGGCATGTTCAGGATTTTTGTTTGCACTCCAGACAGGAGCCACTTATGTCGAAAGCGGACGCTACAAGAAAGTTATCGTTGTAGGTGCTGACAAGATGTCTGCAATTACAGATTACAGCGACCGTACAACCTGCCCGCTGTTTGGCGATGCTGCTGGTGCTGTTTTGCTTGAACCCACGGTTAATCATGCCGGCATTATAGATCATATCTTCCGCACCGATGGTTCGGGAAGAAAATACCTTCACCTTAAGGCAGGAGGATCAGTCAGGCCGGCTTCACACGAAACTGTTGATGCCAAGGAACACTTCATTTACCAGGAAGGACAAAGCGTGTTCAAGTTCGCTGTTTCCAATATGGCTGACGTCGCCGTTGAGATAATGGAAAAAAATAACCTCAAATCAGAAGATATTGCATTCCTGGTACCGCACCAGGCTAATCTCAGGATCATCGACGCCACCGGGAGAAGGATGGGACTTTCGCCGGAAAAGGTTATGATCAACATCGAAAACTATGGTAATACGACAGCTGCAACAATTCCACTCTGCATCTGGGAATATGAGAAAAGGCTTAAGAAAGACGACATTCTAATTCTTGCGGCTTTCGGGGGTGGATTCACATGGGGCGCGATATACCTGAAGTGGGCGTACGACCCGAAATAAGGTTTTTGTTGATTATCTGCAATACTTTTTATATTTGTGAGTTATTAATGGTAACCCAAAAACCTAATCAGATATGGCAAAGTATAACGAGCCCGATAACAGCAATACTATTAACCTTATCAGCACCGGGACAGATATCACCGGCGATATTAACTCCACAGGCGACCTGAGAGTCGACGGCACCGTTACAGGAACCCTGAACACAAAAGGTAAAATTGTCGTCGGACCCACCGGAAAAGTAAAAGGTGAGGTGATCTGCAAGAACTCAGAGATTTCCGGGCTCATTGAAGGAAAGATTACAGTAAGCCAGCTTCTCAATCTTAAATCTTCCTGCAGGATTCTTGGCGATATATCAACATCGAAACTGTCTATTGAACCGGGTGCACAATTCTCCGGGAACTGCAAAATGAGTGAAAACGACAACAATGGAGACACAGCAGGAGCCCTCAAAGAAAAAGGACCGGAAAAAACTGCCGGATAACCTGAACACCTGGGCTAAGTACTCAGGCATGGCATTCCAGATGTTCGCCATTATCCTTATAACGGTCTGGGGTGGCAAAAAGCTTGATGAACTCGCGGGCAATAAAACTCCGGTTTTCACAATCATCCTGTCGCTTATCGGCGTTTTCGGCGCCATCTACACCGTATTGAAGGATTTTATCAGGAAAAAGTGATGCTTCCCCGTAAATACGTTTTTTTCCTGCTTCTGCTGAATATTATCCTGGCCCTTGCGGGATACCTGGTCATTCTGCTCGCAGATATCACTTTTAAGTATCATGACGTGCTTCTGCTTCTCGCCGGCTTTTCGGTCATTTCTGTAGTCATGGTTATGATCTTTCACCGCGGTCAGCAAAAAGATCCGCAGGGCATGGTCATGCATACCCTTGTCTCAATTGGACTTAAGTTCCTTCTTGATCTGATTCTCGCACTGATTTGGTTCAGGATCGCTAAAAAAAGTTCGTCAACATCGCTAATTATATTTTTTGTCTTATATTTAACGCTCACTTTGTTTTCAGTTATTCATATTACGAAAAACCTGAAAAACAAGCCTTTATAAACCTAAGCTGATTTGAAAACGAATACTTTGATTGGTTTTATCTTACTGCTTCTTCTTTCCGGAAACTTTGCATTTGCGGCAGGTTATCAGGATGAAGAAAAAGGAAAAGGCAAGGAAAAATTCGATGCCAGCACGTTTATCCTGGATCATATAGCCGACTCGCATGAATGGCATCTTTTCGGTGAAGGGGAAAGCAGTGTTGCACTCTATCTTCCTGTCATCCTATACGATAAAGAATCAGGATTGCACTTATTCTCATCTAAGAAACTGGCTCACGGTCATGTGCATGAAGGTTACAGGCTTGAAGAAGAAGGCGCCCTCAAGGGCAGGATTGTAAAAGTCAATGCAGCCGGGCAGGCTGACGAAGAATATCTTCCGCTCGATTTCTCAATAACAAAGACAGTGGTGGCAATGCTCGCCGCAGCATTGATAGGACTTATTCTCTTTTTGTCGCTTGCGAGGTCATACAAGAAAACCGGCATCAGCCACCCCAAAGGAATACAGGGCTTCCTCGAGCCGGTAGTCCTTTTTGTAAGAGACGACATCGCCGTTCCTAACCTCGGTCACAAGGCAGGCAGGTACATGCCCTATCTTCTTTCGGTATTCACCTTTATAATCATTAACAACATGATGGGGCTGATACCGTTTCCACCTCCGTTCGGAGGAAACGTAACAGGCAATATCGCGGTGACATTTGTGCTGGCCACCTGTACATTCCTAATCACCCAGTTCAGCGGCAACAAGAATCACTGGAGACATGTTTTTGCAACACCGGGCGTGCCATTCTGGCTTCTGCCGATAATGATACCGGTCGAGATAATCGGGTTGTTTTCGAGGCCTTTTGCACTGATGATCCGTCTCTTTGCGAATATCACGGCAGGACATATCATCGTCCTCAGCCTTATAAGTCTGATATTTATTTTTGATTCGATCGGACTGGCACCGGTCTCGATGGTGTTCGTGATCTTCATGGACTTCATGGAACTCCTGGTTGCTTTCCTTCAGGCATACATTTTCACTCTTCTGTCGGCATTGTTCATAAGCCTTGCCGTGGCTGAAGAGCATCATTAATAATAATCACTAATCAATTATGGAACCAACAGTTATGGAACCCATTTCACTCGCAGCAGTAGGAGCAGGACTCGCAGTTATCGGCGCAGGTCTTGGTATCGGTCGCATCGGCGGCTCGGCAATGGACGCAATTGCTCGTCAGCCGGAAGCTTATTCGAAGATCCAGCTAGCAATGATCATCGCAGCAGCTCTCGTAGAAGGAGTTGCCCTGTTCGCTGTAGTTGTTGCTCTTCTTTAAGCAACAGAAAAAAACTAATGAAGCCTGCAACGGTTGGTTGCAGCGCTTCATTAAAAAAAATCGAAAAACAGAAAGTAAATTCAATATGGTACTACTGGCAAACAGTCTTACATCACCGGCAATAGGAACGATTTTCTGGTCAATCCTTATTTTCCTGGTGTTCTTCTTCCTGCTTACAAAATTCGCATGGAAGCCTGTTCTCGGAGCCATAAAGGCAAGGGAGGAAATGATAAAAGGTTCTCTCGAATCAGCTGAAAGGGCAAGAGAGGAGATGAAAAAGCATCAGAGCGATAATGAGGCAATACTCAAGAAAGCCCGTGAAGAACGCGAGGAGATCCTCAGGGAAGCACGCGATGTGCGCGACAAGTTGATTTCAGAGGCAAAAGGAAAAGCTACAGATGAAGCTGAAAAGCTTATCGAGAAGGCCAGAACCGGAATCGAAAGCGAAAAACGCAAAGCTCTTGCAGAAATTCACGAGCAGGTTGCCAATCTTTCGGTAGATATAGCATCAAAGCTTCTTGGCGAACAGCTGAAGAAGACCGGCGAGCAGACCAGGCTTATCGACACCTATCTTAAGGATATCGACCTTAACAAGAACTGAAAACGGGGATGAACGACAGCAAAATATCAGTAAGGTATTCCAAAGCACTCTTCCAGACCGCTCTTGAAAAGAATATTGTAGATAAGGTGATGACCGACATGTCATTCATCCTGGAAGTGTGCAAGCAACCGGGGACAAATGAATTCCTGACAAGCCCGATAATTCCACCTTCAAAAAAAGCTGCCATATTCATTAAGCTGCTGAAAGGCAATGTTCAGGAAGTAACACTGTCGCTGGTCGGTCTGCTTGTGAAAAACGGAAGAGAAAGCTTCCTGGCATCCATTGCAAGAGCATTCATTCACGAGACACAGTTGCACCGGGGAATCACCGAAGCAGTGCTTACAACGGCAGTGCCTGTCGATGAAAAAGTTAAAAAAGAGGTCTCCGCGCTGGTTGCAAAAACCTTTTCAACAAAAGTGGAGCTGAAAGAAGTCGTCGATCCCGACATCATTGGAGGCTTCATCCTGCGAGTCGAGGATAATTATCTCGATGCAAGCATAAAGAATAAACTGAGGAAAGTTAAAAAAGAGCTGCTTGGAAGCATTAAATCCAGGTAAGACATTAATTCATAAAAAGTTATCAGATAAGAAATGGCAAACATTAAACCAGCAGAAGTTTCAAAGATTCTCAAAGACCAGCTTGAGGGTATCCAGACCGGGGCTGAACTTGAGGAGGTTGGAACTGTGCTTACTGTAGGTGACGGTATAGCCCGTATTTACGGACTCTCCAATGCCGAGTCGAACGAGCTCATCGAGTTCGAGAACGGCATGGAAGGAATTGTCCTGAACCTCGAGGAAGATAACATCGGAGCCGTGTTGCTCGGTCCCACCGAAGAGATAAACGAGGGGGATATTGTTAAAAGGACACGAAGGATCGCTTCACTCGGAGTCGGCGAAGGTCTTCTCGGAAGGGTAATATCACCCACAGGCCTGCCTCTCGACGGCAAAGGACCAATAACGGGCGAACTTTTCACAATGCCTTTTGAGAGAAAAGCCCCCGGGGTCATATTCAGGCAGCCGGTACGCCAGCCTCTACAGACAGGTATCAAAGCCATCGACGCGATGATCCCTATAGGCCGCGGACAAAGGGAGCTGATCATCGGCGACAGGCAGACAGGTAAAACGGCTATCGCAATCGATACCATAATCAACCAGCGCAGCAACTTCGAAAAGGGTAAACCCGTTTATTGCATTTATGTTGCCGTAGGTCAGAAAGGTTCAACGGTTGCAAACATTGCTGCCACTCTTGAAGAGCATGGTGCAATGGCTTATACTGTAATCGTGCTTGCAACTGCTTCCGACCCTGCAGCCTCACAGTTCTATGCACCTTTTGCAGGGGCAGCCATCGGGGAATTCTTCCGCGATACCGGCCGTGATGCACTTATAATATACGACGACCTGTCGAAACAGGCAGTATCGTACAGGGAAGTCTCTTTGCTCCTCCGCAGGCCGCCAGGACGTGAAGCTTATCCCGGTGACGTATTTTATCTGCACTCGAGACTTCTCGAAAGAGCAGCCAAGATCATCGAATCTGATGAGGTCGCCAGAAAGATGAACGATCTCCCGGAATCCATAAGGCACATGGTTAAAGGGGGCGGTTCCCTTACAGCATTGCCGATCATTGAAACTCAGGCTGGTGACGTTTCTGCTTATATTCCGACAAACGTTATCTCGATTACTGACGGACAGATCTTTCTTGAATCAGCGCTGTTCAACTCGGGTGTGAGACCTGCCATCAACGTTGGTATCTCGGTATCGAGGGTTGGCGGTAATGCCCAGATCAAGTCAATGAAGAAGATCGCAGGTACACTTAAGGTCGACCAGGCCCAGTACCGCGAGCTCGAAGCTTTTTCGAAATTCGGTTCAGACCTCGATGCTTCAACTCTCGCCATCCTGAATAAGGGCGCCAGGAACGTGGAGATCCTTAAACAGCCTCAGTACAATCCTGTTCCTGTTGAGAAGCAGGTGGCTATCATCTACTGCGGTACAATGGGACTCCTGAAAGATGTTCCGACAAGCCACGTCAAAAGCTTCGAGAAGGAATTCATCGAAATACTCGAGCTCAAACATCGTGATGTGCTCGACCATCTTCGCGACGGACTGATTAATAATGATATAACAAAAGTTCTTGAAAAGGTTGCTGCAGATATGGCTTTGAAATACCGTCAGTAGCGCCGGCTGAACAGAAGAAGATGGCTAATTTAAAAGCGATACGAATAAGGATTGCCTCCGTGAAGTCGACCAGGCAGATCACTTCAGCAATGAAGATGGTGTCGGCGGCTAAACTGAGGAAGGCACAGGATAAGATCGTGCGGCTCAGGCCTTACGCAGGCAAGCTGCACGAGATTCTTGTCGGCCTTTCGCAGAGCCTTGCGGAAACCGAAGTCGAGAACATTTATGCAAGGCAGTCCGCACCGGAAAAAGTCCTGCTCGTGGTAATCACCTCAAACAGGGGACTTTGCGGTGCTTTCAACAGCAATGTTATCAGGGAGACAAGGAGGATTATTAACGAGACCTATCCCGAGCAATACGGGAACAGCAATCTCTGGCTCCTTCCAATCGGCAAGAAAGGCTATGATTTCTTCAGGAAGCTCAAAGTGAACAAGCTTCCTGATCAGAACAGCATTCTGAACAATGTCACGTTCGAAGGAGTCGATAAAGTCGCCTCCGGGGTAATGAGCAGCTTTGCATGTGGAGAGTTCGACAGGGTCGACATCATCTATAACCAGTTCAAGAATGCGGCTGTACAAAACCTGACGGTAGAACAGTTTCTTCCCGTGAAGACCGCCACCGGCACTGACACCAAATCTGTTCCTGTGGATTATATTTACGAACCTGGCAAAGAGGAGATAGTGAAGGAGCTTATACCTAAATCTCTGAGGATCCAGTTCTACAAAGCTGTCCTTGACTCATTTGTTGCCGAGCACGGCGCCAGGATGACAGCTATGCACAAGGCAACAGACAATGCTACCGGAATGATCCGCGATCTTACCCTGCAGTACAATAAGGCACGGCAGGCTGCGATAACAAACCAGATACTTGAAGTTGTTAGCGGTGCGGAAGCACTAAGAGGATAATTCGCACAGAAACATGAAAAGAGGATAATGTATAACCAGGTTCAGCTGAAGGAAATCATTGAAAAGGCCGTTTCGGGCCTCTCATACAATAACGATGCTGAAAGGCTTACAGATCCTGTTAAATACGTTCTTTCAATTGGTGGAAAAAGGCTCAGGCCTGTAATTACCCTGATGGCCTGCAACCTTTTCAGCGACACTGTGGATGAGGCTGTGATGCCCGCCGCCGGCATAGAAGTCTTCCATAATTTCACCCTCGTGCACGATGACATTATGGACAATGCTCCCCTGAGAAGAAGCGTGCCCACGGTTCATAACAAGTGGAACCTTAACCAGGCTGTTCTCTCAGGCGACGTGATGGCATTCATTGCAAATGACTGTTTCCTTCAGGCCCCGGCAAAGAGCATGACTGAAGTGTTCAGAATCTACAACAAGGCTGCCATAGAGGTTTGTGTGGGGCAGCAGCTTGACATGGATTTCGAAAAAGCAGCTGCAGTAACACAGCCGGATTACCTGAGGATGATCATGCTGAAAACGGCAGCTCTTCTTGCAGCATCAGCCAGGATAGGTGCAGTTATCGGAGGCGCAGGAGAGAGAGATTCGGAATTCCTTTACGAATTCGGACTTAATCTCGGGGTTGCTTTCCAGCTGCAGGACGATCTTCTGGACATTTACGGGGATGTAAATGTTTTTGGCAAGATAGTCGGCGGCGATATAATTGCAAACAAGAAGACTTTCCTTTTCGTCAAGGCAATGGAAATAGCAGCCTGGAAACAGCAGTCCCGCCTTCATGAGCTTTTCACCATGAAGAATGTCGAGCCACATGCCAAGGTTAAGGAGGTAATGAAGATCTATGAAGAGCTGAATGTGAAGAATGCAACTGAAGTAATGGTGAAGGATTATGTGGGAAAGGCATTCAGGTATCTCGAGAAAACGAGTGTGTCCGCCGAAAGGAAACGGGAACTCACTCAATTGGCAAACACAATGATCGGAAGAGAAAGATAGCGTAGAGCGTAAAGCGTAGAGATGGTGCAAGGAATGTATTGATGAATAAAGAGAATAATTTACAGATCTAATAAAACTTAACGTAAAATGTCACAGAACACCGGGAAAATCAGCCAGATCATCGGACCTGTAGTTGATGTTACCTTTGAGAACCAGGGTCTTGAAATGCCTGATATCTATGATGCACTTGAAATAAAGAGAGATGACGGTTCAGTGCTTGTGGTGGAATGCCAGCAGCATATCGGTGAAAGAACTGTCAGGGCCATCGCCATGGATTCCACCGACGGTCTCCGCAGAGGAATGGATGTGGTGGCAACAGGCTTGCCTATAACCATGCCAATAGGCGAACAAATCAAGGGACGGCTCATGAATGTTACAGGAGAGGCTATCGACGGTATTGGTTATCTCGATAAAAAAGGAGGCTACCCGATTCACCGCAAACCACCCCTGTATGACGAGCTGTCGACAGAGAAAGAGGTGCTTTATACCGGAATTAAGGTCATCGACCTGATTGAACCTTATTCAAAGGGAGGAAAAATCGGACTCTTCGGTGGTGCCGGTGTCGGTAAGACGGTTGTTATCCTCGAGCTGATAAACAATATTGCCAAAGCATATTCCGGGCTTTCTGTTTTCGCAGGTGTCGGAGAGAGAACGAGGGAGGGCAATGACCTTCTCCGTGAGATGCTCGAAGCCGGCGTTATAACATACGGAAAAGCTTTTCTCGAAAATATGAAGAAGGGCGGATGGGACCTGTCAACGGTAGATAAGGATGCCCTTAAGGAATCAAAGCTTGCCCTGGTGTTCGGACAGATGAACGAACCGCCGGGAGCAAGAGCAAGGGTTGCCCTGTCAGGACTATCAGTTGCCGAGCACTTCAGGGATGGTGACGGCAAGAGCGGCGGAAGGGATATCCTGTTCTTCATGGACAACGTGTTCCGTTTCACCCAGGCAGGGTCAGAAGTGTCTGCTCTTCTTGGCAGAATGCCTTCGGCTGTGGGTTACCAACCGACGCTCGCAACAGAAATGGGTATCATGCAGGAAAGGATCACTTCAACCAAGAACGGTTCAATAACATCGGTGCAGGCTGTCTACGTTCCGGCTGACGACCTTACAGACCCCGCTCCGGCTACAACATTCGCCCACCTCGATGCAACCACGGTGCTCAGCAGGAAGATTTCCGAACTCGGGATATATCCGGCTGTAGACCCGCTCGATTCGACATCCAGGATCCTTACAGCAGACATAGTTGGCGAAGCTCATTATAACTGCGCCCAGCGCGTGAAAGAGCTTCTTCAGAGATATAATGAGCTTCAGGATATTATCGCAATCCTTGGGATGGATGAGCTTTCGGAAGAGGATAAGCTTGTAGTACACCGCGCAAGAAGGGTTCAGAGATTCCTCTCGCAGCCTTTCCACGTTGCAGAATCGTTCACAGGCATCAAGGGAGCGCTCGTATCCATCGAAGATACAATCAAGGGATTCAACATGATCATGGACGGCAAGGTTGACCAGTACCCCGAATCTGCATTCATGCTGGTCGGTACGATCGAGGATGCCATTGAAAAAGGTGAAAAGATCCTGGCCCAGTCGAAATAATTGTTCTGATGAGAATAGATATTATTACACCGGACAAAAAAGTATACGAGGGAGAAATCACATCTGTAAGGGTCCCCGGAAAAAAGGGATCCTTCCAGGTTTTGAAAGATCACGCACCCATTATTTCGACCCTCGATAACGGACCTGTTATCATGGTCGATGAGAATGGCAATCAGCAGATATTTGAAGTTACAGGCGGGGTGATTGAAGTTAAGGCGAACAAGATCATCCTCCTTGCAGATTCGGTGAAATAATATCCTGATGAAGCCAGACGAATTCCGGAAGCATGCCCATGAACTTGTCGAATGGATGGCAGGCTACATGGAGAATGCTTCAGATTATCCGGTTAAATCACAGGTAAAACCCGGCGAGATCTTTCACCGGTTGCCCGATCTTCCGCCCGCAGAGGCAGAATCTTTCGGCGACCTGATGAAAGATCTGGATGACATCATCATGCCGGGAATATCTCATTGGCAAAGTCCCGGTTTCTTCGCCTACTTTCCCGCAAACAACAGTCCCGCAAGCGTGCTTGCCGAGATGATAACATCAACTCTTGGCGTTCAGGCTATGATATGGGAAACCTCCCCGGCAGCTGCCGAGCTCGAGGAGAAAATGATGAACTGGCTGAAGCAGATGATTGGCCTGCCTGAAGAAATGGAAGGCGTTATCCAGGATTCAGCCTCAACAGCCACACTGGCTGCCATACTCACGGCAAGGGAGCGCGCCACCGGCTTCAGTATAAATGAAGAGGGATGCGCCGCAGCCCCGAGGCTCAGGGTTTATTGCTCCGACCAGACCCACTCATCTGTCGACAAAGCTGTAAAAATTGCCGGAATCGGAAGAAAAAACCTTGTGAAGGTACAATCCCGACAGGACTTTTCATTCGATCCTGAAGGGCTTAAAAAGGCCATTCAGGAGGATATTTCAAAAGGGTATGTACCCTGCTGTGTTATCGCCACTCTTGGAACTACCGGAACAACAGCGGTCGATCCTGTCAGGGAAATAGGTGAGATCTGCCACGAACATGGTATCTGGCTTCATGTAGATGCCGCCATGGCCGGAACAGCGCTGATCCTGCCTGAATTCAGGTGGATGATTGACGGCAGGGAATATATCGACAGCTTCATATTCAATCCTCACAAATGGATGTTCGTCAACTTCGACTGCACTGCCTTTTTTGTAAAGGATGCGGCCAGCCTGATCAGAACATTCGAGATACTTCCCGAGTACCTTAAGACCAGGACAAGGGGAAAGGTCAACGATTACCGCGACTGGGGCGTACCCCTTGGAAGAAGATTCAGGGCACTGAAATTGTGGAGCGTGATCCGTACTTACGGGGTCAAAGGTTTACAGGAGAAAGTAAGGCATCATATCGAAATAGCCGCTAAGCTGAAGGAGAGTATCTCGAAAGAGCCTGATTTTGAAATTATGGCTCCGGTTACCATAAGCGTTGTCTGCTTCCGGTTCAGGCCACAGGGATTAACTGAAGAGGAGCTTAATAATGTCAACGAAAAGCTGAACCACCTGCTCAACGATTCGGGGAAAATCTACCTTACTCATACTACCCTCAGAGGAAAATACACGCTAAGGATGGTAACTGCCCAGACCAACGTAACAATGGAGCACGTGGAGAAAGCGTGGGAGTTGATCAGGGATTCTGCAAGAAAATTAATTTAAAAGTTACGCAGAGTTTCACGGAGCACAGAGTTTCACAGAGAAATACTTTGCGGTCCTCTGTGCTCCTCAGTGTTCTCTGTGTAAGTTTTTTAAAGAGTAAGCAGTGAATCTATCTTCCAAGCGAGAACCCGTACAGATCCATGTTGAAGACCGCATTTATTACCGGCACATCATCTCCCGGCCTCCAGGCGGCCTGCACACCTCCTGAGATCATGAACGGAATCCGTAAAACATGAAAATCTGCCAGGAGCTCAATCCCGTAAGACCTGAATGTTTCTGTATAATCATGATATGCACTCTGAACAAGCCTTCCCTGGCTGTTAACACTATAATACCTGTTCCCCTTTCCCCAGGCGTTATCGAAAAAGAATCCCGACCTTATCCTCTTCACATAAAGCACAGGGCCTAAGATGAAATCAGGATATGCGACCGGAAAAACATAATCAGCCGAAACAAAATTCAGATTGTCGGAGACAATGTTCTGAAATCCATCAGGATAATGCACCTTGTTGTATCCCCTTGGAAATGAGACCTTATTTGAAAAAATAAAATTAGTCTGACTCTGTTTTTCACTTTCGAACCTGATTTTGAGGCCATCATCTTTTAATATTCCCGGAAAATAAAAAGATGTTTTTAAAAATGTGGAAGTCCCGAATATCTCACTGTCGAATGGAGAAGATACATTGTTCAGATCGAATGTCTGCCCCCATTCTGGATAAATGTCCCGCTGTGAACGACGGACATAGTTCGAGAAATAGATCCTGCCTGTGATTTTTGTCTGACCGTAATCAGGATTACCATCAGGATCGGGATAGATATTGTTCGAATAATCGGCATTCACCGATGCCCTCAGGTATTGCAGGAAATACCCTGAAGAAAAGTAGAAAGGGAACGCAATTTCACCATTGAACCTCAACCCTGAAGGAATATTCATTGATCGGGGGTTGGTTGCAACAATTGAGTGATAGCCCTGATCAATCCTGGCAGTGATCACCGGATAGATGCCGTACCACGAGATCCTGGAATGTAACTGGTGGGTTTTGTTCTGGGCATATTCATATCCAAGGGTCGTCACAAGTGTGCTGAGAGTGTTCTGCGACATCAGTGTCAGTCCTGGCCTGACAGAAGCCGGGTCTGACTGGATCCTGTCGATATCCGCATAAAATGGCATCCAGCTGTGAAACCTCAGCAGATGAGACCACTTCCTGTACGGTTCCGGATTGTAATCTCCGGCGCTTACACTTTCTTGCTTATTTACCGGTTTCTCAAGCCTGTCTATAATGAATGACGAACCATGGTCAATGATTTTTCCCTTCTGTTGTTCACCTGAATTAACAGATGAGATGCTGTTGCCTCCGGTGGAATATTCGCTGAACAGGATATTGTTTCCGGCAAAACTCGGATCGCTGATACCGAATGGTGTATCGGTGATCCTCACTGCCTTCTGATTCCCGGTTGAAACCCAAATATTGTCTGTTCCTGAAACTGAGCTGACATAATACAGTGAATCATTCCTCAGCAGGCTCGATTGGATATCCGCTGTGCCTGCAGGCAAAAGTGTTTCCCAGGTGTTGCCTGAATTCGAAAATGCCATTATGCCTTCACCATCATCTGTTAAATAAATAACAGTGATTTTTTCCCCGTCTTCAGACCATTTAGGCCTTTGAATATCAATGTTTTCAGGAGAAGGGATTGATTTCAGCACTGTGCCGGAATAGGAATCAATAAGAACAAGATTGGTCCTGTTCTCTGGTGTGTTTTCTATTGCTGCAATTCGGCGGCCGTCAGGTGAAATTGAAGCAGAGAGGTATCTCGACTTCCCGGTAACAGTGCGGGTGAGCCCTGTTTTCAGATCATAAACGCGGATCACTGTAAAATCGCGGTTAACCCACCTGATATCCGGCCTGTTCTCGACCCAGGCAATTTTGCCGTTACCGGTTGAAATTATCCATGGATACATGCTGCCCGGCCTGTGCAGAATCTTTTCATGTCCGCCTGAAATAAGGACAAACCTGGTCGTGGACGACATCGATGTTTTTATGGCTATGATGCTGTCTTTCCCGGCACAGACAGGCGAGTAATAATTGATGTATTCCCCATTTTTAGGCGGGTTGATTGCTTCGAGGGTTTTCCTTCCGGAGGTTTCATAAGACCATTTTGTCTTAAGCGAATCGAATGTCGCAGTGTAAAGTTTCCTCTTTGTCAGACCGGTATTCTTCCGTAGGCTTATATTAACAGGATTAAGTGTGAAAGGCTCATTACCCGTGAACTGCAGGACCTTGTTCCAGACAGCAGGATCATATTTTGCAATTGCCCAGGCTGTCATCTGGTAACCCGACTGGTAATGATCGGGAATATGAGTCCTGAATGAACCGTTGAGTATCCTGTCGTAAGAGAAGTTGCCATGCTCAAGGGCGATGGCTTTCATTTCCTGCTGGAAAGCAGGGTTTCTTCCCCTGCCTGATGAGGACAGTAAAGTTTCCGAAAGCACGGCGTGCCCTTCGAGGTACCATAACGGAAGCAGTGCAGCCGTAACACCGGTGAACTGTTCTCCGACAAGAAATGACATTGCTTTTGAGAAACCTGTGTTCAGAGATTCCATCTCGAACACATGGGTTGTTTCATGAATTGCAAGAAGCCTGTGCTGGCTGCCCGGAATGGCATTCTGGTCGGGTGCAGGATAGATCTCCATCCTTTTCGGAGCCCACGCAACATAACCGTTTGCGCGTGTCGAATAGCTATGGATCACAACCGGGATCCTTGATCTTTTGACGGGGAAAAAGGAAGCCAGTTCTGAATATGATTTATCCAGGATCCTGGCAAAATCAATTCCTTTCAGATCATATGATTCAGGATAAATAACATCGAACTTCGGCGTCCTGATGTGCAGCCACCTGACAGACGAAGGGTCCTGGCCCGTGTTATAATATTGACCTGAGACATTCCTCCATGGTAAAAGAAACAGCAGGATTATGGTCAGCGGAATGTACTTCATCGGCAGGCTTGATATACAAAAGTACGAAAATCAGCCGAATGCAGGTCCTGCAGATAGTTGGAAAAAAAACTGTAATTTCGTGTCCTGATTCTTACAGGGATCTCTGAAACCAAAAAAAGCATGAAGAAATACAGGTTAATCAACAACATAGCCGGGTGGGTGATGTGCGCGGTCGCAGCCGTGACTTTCCTGTTGACTATCGAGCCCACGGCAAGTCTGTGGGACTGCGGTGAATTCATTGCTTCGGGCTTTAAGCTCGAGGTGGGCCACCCTCCGGGTAATCCTGTGTTCATGGTGATGGCAAGGTTTTTCACTCTCTTTGCAGGCGGTGACGTGACGAAGGTGGCAGCAATGGTAAATGCCATGTCAGCCCTGGCAAGCGCTTTCACGGTATTGTTCCTGTTCTGGACAATAACGCATCTTGCCAGAAAGATCATCCTCAGAAGCGAGGACGATTTCACCCTTGCAAGGATCATCGCTGTAATGTCTGCCGGAGTTGTCGGCGCCCTGGCTTTCACTTTTTCTGATTCATTCTGGTTTTCGGCAGTGGAGGGGGAAGTATATGCGACATCATCGTTGTTTACAGCTGTCGTGTTCTGGGCCATTCTCAAATGGGAAGATGTTGCGGACGAACCATTCGCCGACAGGTGGATCATACTCATCGCATTCCTCATGGGATTGTCCATAGGGGTTCATCTTCTCAACCTCCTTACACTGCCCGCAATTGTGCTGGTATATTATTTCAGGAAATTCCCTTTCTCATGGCGGGGATTGATCATTTCACTTGGAGTATCGCTCGTACTTCTCTCTCTTTTGATGTATGGAATAATCCCGGGAGTTGTGACTATCTCGATGAAGCTCGATATCTTTTTCGTCAACACACTCGGACTTCCTGCAAACAGCGGGATGTTTTTTCACGCCATTGCTCTTGCAGTTGTTCTTGCGCTTGCCATTAAATTCTCTTATGAATCAACGGAATCCGGCAAGAACGCATCCTACGCAATTGCAGCACTCTTCCTGGCAGGTATCTGGGTCGTATCAGGCTCTGCCGTGCTGAATATCCTGGTTTTAGCAGCAGTCGGTGCCGTGATCTGGTATGTGTCCACAAAAGACAGGGCTACCCTGAATACGGTTCTTACTTCAATCGCTGTCATACTTATCGGATATTCTTCACTTGCAATAATTGTGATGCGTTCAAATGCGAATCCTCCGCTCAACGAAAATAACCCTTCGAATCCGGTAAAGCTCCTCTATTTCATCAACCGTGAGCAATATGGCTCAAGGCCTTTATTCAAGGGACAGTATTACAATGCACCGGTACTTGATTACAAGGATGGAAAAGCAAAGTACGACCTCGAAGACGGCAGGTATATTGTTACGAGCCACGACCTGGTAAATGAGTATGATCCGCGGTTTATAACCTTCTTTCCCAGAATGTGGAGCGGACAGGAAGATCATAAGAATGTGTATGAAGTATGGGGTAAGGTAAAGGGCACTCCAATTACTGTGACAACCCCGGATGGGGAGAAGAAGGTGATCAGGAAGCCTTCATTCGCTGAAAACCTCAGGTTTATGTTCTCATACCAGTTCGGATACATGTACTTCAGGTACTTCATGTGGAATTTCGTAGGAAGGCAGAATGATGTACAGGGGACAGGAGGGGCTGTCAACGGGAACTGGATAACCGGTATAAGCTTCCTGGACAAACCCAGGGTGGGAGGCTCAGACATGCCGGAAGATATGAAAAATGACCCTTCAAGAAACGTTTACTACCTTCTTCCGTTCATACTGGGAGTTATAGGTCTCATATATCAGCTTAACCGCGACAGGAAGAACTGGTTCAACATACTTCTTCTTTTCGTGATGACAGGTATAGCCATTGTTGTCTATCTGAACCAGTATCCGAACCAGCCAAGGGAGAGGGATTATGCCTATACAGGCTCCTTCTACTTTTTCACGGTATGGATAGGCCTTGGTGTGTTGTCAATTTTTGAAACACTCTCCAAAGCTGCGGGCGAAAAGATTGCAGCTCCTGTTGCCGGGGTGGTCAGCTTCCTTGCTGTGCCCCTGATCATGGGCACACAGAACTGGGACGATCACGACAGATCAGGAAGGTACCTTGCACGCGATGTGGCAGCCAATTATCTCAATTCATGTGCACCTGATGCCATTCTTTTCACCAACGGAGACAACGACACCTTCCCGCTGTGGTATGCTCAGGAGGTTGAAGGCGTAAGAACAGACGTGAGGGTGGCGAACCTCATGCTTCTGAATACCGATTGGTACATAAATCAGATGAAAAGAAGGACTTACGAATCGGCCCCTCTGCCTGTAAGTCTTCCTGTCAAGAAGTATTACGAAGGAGTGAACAACCAGGTCTACATCCAGGAAAAAACCAAGGATCCTGTCGATATCTCAACCATTATTGACTGGGTGAATAGCGAGAATAAGGGTACCAAGGTTCAGGTTTCTGCCACCGAGTATATAGATGTAATACCTTCCAGAACAATCAGGATCCCTGTGGACGCCCGGAAAGTAATTGCCTCAGGCACCGTGAAACCTGAGGATGCCGATAAGATTGTTCCTTATATCGACATCAAGCTGAAAGGCTCTTATATAATCAAGAATCAGCTTATGGTGCTCGATATACTGGCGCACAACAACTGGGAAAGGCCAATTTATTATGTAACTGGTTACCAGGAAGAGGCAATGGGACTGGAGGAGTATTTTCAGCTTGAGGGCCTAGTTTACAGGCTTGTCCCGATTAAATCTGAAAATAAAGGCTGGCTTGATTATGGAAGAATCGATCCTGACATACTTTACGCCAACATAATGGGAAAGTTCCAGTGGAGAGGAGCAAACAATGATAAGGTAAATGTCGATTACAACCATTCCCGTACGATAACAGTGGTAAGGGCCCGTCTGAATTACGCCAGGCTTGCGAAGGCCCTGGTGCAGCAAGGAAAGAATGAAAAGGCTATTGAAGTGCTTGACCGCTGCATGTCGGAGCTTCCCCTGGCGAACGTCCCGTACGATCCGTATGTGGGCAGCCTTGTTGAGGCATATCTAGCCGCAGGTGCAAAGGACAAGGGTGTTGCACTCGCTCGCGACCTGGCAGAACATTATTACGGCAGGCTTGATTATTACCTGAGGCAGGATCCGTATATAATTGCATCAGCTGAATTCGAAATTCAGACAGCCATCCAATACACTTCAAAAGCGGCAGATGCCTGCAGTCAGTACGGTGAAAAAGAGCTGGGTGACGAAATTACGGCAAAGCTCGAAGGATATTATGGAGAGTACATGGGAAAGGTTCAGAGGGGGAAGTAAGAAGCGTATAGCGTATAGCGTAAAGCGTAAAGTGTAAAGTGAAAAGTGTAAAGTTTAATCTGTAAGCATAAGGCTTAGGCTTAGGGTGAAACGGTAGTCAAACCTTATATAAATAAAAACCCCTTCCAAAATTCCGGGAGGGGTTTTCCAGTTTACATGGGGTTCTTCTCAATTCAATAAATGATGAGGTATCTGGGTTACTTTCAGGTATTTGTCAACAAGATAGCAGATCTTCTCAGGGTAAATGGGCTTCAGGATATATTCTGTGCATCCGGCGACATAAGCCTCTGTCTTGGTCTGTTCAGAGCTGTATGCTGTGATCATTATAACAGGTATCTCACGGTTGTACCGCCTGAAGATCCTTGTACATTCGATGCCGTTTATCAGCGGAATCAGGAAATCCATGAATACAAGGTCTACAACATGGTTCCCCTCGCTGATATATTCAACGAAGTCCCTGCCTGTCTGAAAAATATTTATTGTTGCTCCTGAGTTTTTTAACAGCGTCTCGTAATACCTGATTGATGGAAGATCGTCGTCAACTATTACTATGTTTTTCCCTTCGAGCTGTAATTGATTGATGTTCAGGGTCATTATTGGAGTTTAAATATTCCAGTATAAAATTACGATAACTAAAAGAACGGTGTGGCTCTCAGAATTGCAGTTATTAACATTTTATCAACACGGAAGATGAGTTTAACCACTCGCGGTAAAATACGGGTAATTGTTTTCTGCACCTTATTTATGACACGTTTTTATGAAATTTGTGGAGAATAGTTAAGATCCTTCACTTCGCTGGCGCTGCGTTACTACTAATGACAGCCATTGATTTTCTTCGTTTACCCCGGCCCCAGGGGGAGCGAAGAAAATCAATTTACTCCCCTTGGGGAAGGGGTAAATAAATTGATTTTCGAGCGGCTTCTGTCATGACGTGTGGAGTGCAAA
>JBLNAO010000308.1:0-10611 GCA_050259395.1 Chloroflexota bacterium | reverse complement strand
GCATTCTGAGGTTTGGTAACAAAATGATATTCATCCTCAAAGAAGAGAAGCCTGCTTGGAATGCCAAGCATCTGTGCTGCATCGAATGCCTCCATTGCCTGGGTGTAAGGAATTCTGAAATCGTTCTGCCCTGCAATGATCAGGATCGGAGTATCCCAGTTTTTTACCTTCAGGTGGGGTGAGTACTGGTAGCTTTTTGGATTGTTCCAGTACGGCCCTTCGATATCCTTGTCGGGGAACCACAGCTCCTCGGTGGATCCGTACCAGCTTGTGAAATCAAACATCCCGTTATGTGAAATGAACGCCTTGAACCTTCCTTCGTGAATTCCTGCAAGATAGAAGACCGATGTTCCCCCGTAGCTTGCGCCTACAGCTCCCATGCGGTCCTTGTTAACATAAGGTTCTTTGGCCATAGCATCTGTTGCATCGAGGTAATCCTGCATGTTCCTGCCACCGTAATCGCCTGATATCTGGCGGGTCCAATCCTGTCCGAAGCCCTTGACTCCTCTTCTGTTCGGTGCAAAAACAATATATCCTTTAGCAGCCATCATCTGCATGTTCCACCTGTAGGACCAGAACTGGTCGAGTGTTGACTGAGGTCCTCCGTTACAAAACAGAAGTGCAGGATACTTTTTCGCAGCATCAAAATCAGGAGGATAGATCACCCACATCTGGAGGTCCTTGTTGTCTTTGGTTTTAACATATTTTTCCTCCGATTTGCCCATCTTTATGTAATCATAGATGAACTTGTTGATGTTGCTTATCTGCTTCACTTCGCCCGATGACATGTTTACAGCTGCAACCTCCGAAGCCATCTCCATCGAAGTCAGTCCCGATACAAGAACTCCGGCTTCAAGATCGATCGGCCCCATGTTGTGTTTTCCTTCAGTGACCATTTTAACCTCGCCGCCCGCGACAGGGAGTGTGAAGACCTGGGTTGTGCCGAGATGGGAGGATGTAAAATAAAGGTTTTCTTTATCGGCCCATTTCACATTTTCGATATCGAACGACCATCCTTGCGATATCCAGGTCCTTTTACCTGTTTGTATGTCGTATATAAACAGCCTGTAAAGATCAGATTCATATCCATCCTCCTCCATGCTCTGGTAAGCTATTTTTGTTCCGTCGGGAGAGAATACCGGATATTTGTCATAACCCATGTTCCCTTCGCTGATGTTCACCTCGCTGCCATCGGATACGTTGTACAGGAATATATCGGTATTTGTACTTCTTGCATATTCGATCCCTTTCAGCCTTTTAGAGCTGTATGCCACATACTTGCTGTCGGTGCTCCACGCAATTTCCCCCTCATCGAAGTAGGGCGCATCGGGTGATTCAAATCTCTGGCCCGTCATGATGTCTTTTGCGCCGGTTATGCCTTTACCGTCGAACGATGCGACGAAGACGTGGCTGTATGCATAATCGTGCCAGTAGTTCCAGTGCCGGTACATCAAGTCATTGATGATCCTCACCTTTGCTTTGGGAAGCCCGTGCTTTTCAACCGCGGTCGAATCGAGCTTCACTCTCCTGGTGAAATAAATCTTATTGCCGTCGGGTGAAATGCTGAAAATTTCGAAATCGGACAGACCTTCGATAATATTTTTCCCTGTCCCGTCGGGATTCATGGTGCATAGTTTTCCTCCGGCAACATAGGCTATTGTTTTTCCATCGCCAATCCATTGCGGAGAACTGCCTCCTTCTGTTGTGAGCTGCACGGCTTCACCTCCGCCAGCAGGGATTTTGAAAATATTTGTACGGTTGACCTGGCTGTCGAGCTGGTATTCTGTAACAGTGTACAATACAGAACTGCCATCCGGAGAGAGAGCGACAGAACCAAGGCGACCAAATTTCCAGAGTATCTCAGGCGTCATCACTCCGCCATTCTTCTCATCTTCAGTGAGCTGATTCACGAACTGAGGAACTGTTTTTTGAGTGACTTCGGTCTTCTGTTTGCATGAAAAAGCAAAAAGAACAGAAACGGTGAGGATTACGGGAAATAAATATTTCATATGCTGTTAAATGGTTATCAGTTACACAGAGTTATACAAAGAAGACACAGAGTTGCACATAGTAAAAAGGGAATTACACAGAGATGACTTTGAATAAATCTCTGCGTAAGTTCCCTTTATATTCATTTTTTGTTATTTCAGTTAGCGGTTTTAAGTCTTTCGTAGATTTTCTGTTTCAGCTCATCGTAAAGCTCCGGATTGTCCTTCAGTATCTGCTTCACTGCATCTCTTCCCTGTCCGATTTTGGTCTCGTTATAGCTGAACCATGAGCCGCTTTTCTTTATTATTTCGAAGTCGACTCCAAGGTCAACAATTTCACCCAGCTGGCTGATTCCTTCGCCGTAAAGTATGTCGAAATCAGCTTTCTTGAACGGTGGTGCAAGTTTGTTCTTCACGATTTTTACCCTGGTGCGGTTGCCCACTATTTCCTCACCATCCTTAAGCTGGCTTGTCCTGCGGATGTCGAGCCTCACAGATGCATAAAACTTAAGCGCATTACCTCCTGTGGTTGTCTCGGGGTTGCCGAACATGACTCCGATTTTATCCCTCAACTGGTTAATGAAGATGCACGATGTGTTAGTCTTGTTGATGTTGGCCGTAAGCTTCCTAAGCGCCTGTGACATAAGCCTTGCCTGGAGGCCCATTTTCGAATCACCCATTTCACCTTCTATCTCTGCTTTTGGGGTAAGGGCTGCGACTGAGTCTATTACGATGATGTCGAGAGCTCCCGACCTGATCAGGTTGTCAGCTATCTCGAGCGCCTGTTCACCGTTGTCAGGCTGGGATATAAGCAGATTTTCGACATCCACTCCAAGCTTTTCAGCGTAGTTGCGGTCGAAAGTGTGCTCAGCATCGATGATGGCTGCAATACCTCCGTTTTTCTGAGCCTCGGCAATTGCATGGATCGCGAGGGTCGTCTTTCCCGAAGCTTCAGGGCCATATATCTCGATAACCCTTCCTCTTGGCAATCCGCCAATGCCTAGTGCTGCATCGAGGCCTATCGAACCTGTAGGGATGATCTGTATATTATCGATGGCATGATCTCCGAGCTTCATAATGGTTCCTTTGCCATAATCCTTCTCTATCTTGCCAAGGGTTATTTCAAGGGCTTTAAGTTTTTCCTTGTTGATTTCTTTTCTTTCCTTGCTCATATCTGTAATTATTGATTGTATAGTTTGAAGATCTGATTTACATGATCTTTGGTCTCAACCTTTTCGACAATTTTTTCAATCACCCCGTTCTCATCAATAATGAATGTGGTCCTGTGAACCCCGAGAAATGTTTTTCCATACAGCTTCTTTTCACCGAAAACCCCGTAATCGTTCATAATATTCTTTGCAGTATCGGCAATCAGCGGGAAAGGAAGCGAATACTTCGACGCAAATCCCTTGTGTGATTTTTCATTGTCAGCACTTATCCCAACCACAGCAAACCCTTTCCCTAGCAGCTCATTATAATTATCCCGGAGGTTGCATGCTTCAGCAGTGCAACCGGGGGTGTTGTCCTTCGGGTAAAAGTATAAAACTAATTTCTTTCCTGCAAAATCACTTAGGCTGATTTCGCTGCCATCCTGATCTGTGCCCGTGAAATCAGGGGCTTTCATGCCTTCTTTCAGCTTAGTCATAGCATAAATTATTTTGATGTTAATGGTAAAATTACGAAGTTTGGATCGGATTTTGAGTCCGGTTCCGTCATTTGTTATTAACATGGCGGTCTGGAAATCATTTTTTTACGTGATTATTGAATATTTAAAAGGGATATGGAGCTGAAGGAAAAAATAATATTGTTTCTGTTAATTGTTACCACATTCTCATCACTGGAGGTTTCTGCCCAGAAACCAACCCGCCAGTCGGCAGCGGAAGCTTTCGGGAAAGGTAATTACGAGCAGGCTTACGGCGATTACAGCGAATTGCTCAGGATGTATCCCCGTGATCCGGTTTACAAATACTATTCTGCCGCCTGTCTTGTGAAGCTTGAAAGGAATCCGGAGGATGCAGGAAAGCTTATTGAGCAGGCACTCAACAGCGGCTCCCTGAAATCTCTTCCCGACGATGCTGTTTTCTATCTTGCCAGAACCCGCCAGATGCAGGGGGATTTTGATGAAGCTGAAAAAACATTCAACAGGTTCATTGCAGAAGCAGGCAGGAAAAAAGCCAGGGATCTTGGCGTCCCGGGATACATTCAGGAGTGCAGGGAAGGAAAAGGCATGGTTGAAGAAGCAGCCACCGTTGCAGAAGTGACGCCTGCAGGGCCAAAGCCTGAATTTATTTCCGAATCCACGGTCAGACAGCCATTGCCTGCTGAAATCGACAAAAAACTCGGACAGAAGCTTGAAATGCAATACAGGGCTGACTCAGCTGAGACAGCACAACTAAAAGCAAAACAACAGCCGGTTGCCAACGCTGTACCAAAGTTGCCGGAACCTGCTCCTGTATTGGAATCTGCCATAATTATCCCCGCTGTTCAGGCTCCCCTGGCAGAGACAGTTACTCCTGTCGTAAAGCCTCCTGTAACGCAGGTGCAGGAAGATGTGACAATCAGCGATACAACAATAAGGCTTCGGGAAATACTTTCGAAGAGTCCCGCAGTTTTTTCAGTATTCGAAGTATTACCGCAACCGGTCACAGATACCAAGGCAACCATCGAGACCAATCCCGAACCCCCGGCAGGACTGGTTTACCGCATCCAGACTGCCGTCTTCAGGAATCCGGTTCAGCTGGCTTATTTCAAGGGAATTTCCCCGATATATGGAATAAAAGGTCAGGGTGCCACTGTAACAACTTATTATGCAGGCATCTTCAGGAAATCTGCCGATGCCGCCAAAGCGCTTGCATCAGTAAAGGCCAAAGGTTTTAAGGATTCCTTTATTGTGGGACAAGTTGCAAACAAGACAGTTTCTGCAGAAAGGGCTGCAATGCTTGAAAAGGAGTGGGGAGACAAACCATTATTCGGCATTGAAGCGAACCAGGCAGCAGAAAAGCTCGATACAATTCCGCCTACTCTCCTCCTTAAGGTTGAGGTTACAAGGTCGATCCAGCCCCTCAAAGAGGAGGCTATCGATCCCATGAGAAAAATGGCTGGTAAAAGGAATTTTGACATGCTCACTCTTGAGAACGGCTCAGTGGCATATCTGATAGGAAATTTTATTACATTTGAAAGTGCGGAAGATTTTGCGGGTCTTCTGCAAAGAAATGGTTTCCGCGATGCAAAAGTGGTTGCATGGCTCGGAAGAAGGGAGATTGACATCCAAACGGCAAAACAGCTATTTGAAACTCTGAAATGAAGGGAAAACCATTAAACAAGGACGGAAAGCTCAGCGACAGCGGTGAAACATCGTGTCTTGTGCTTTACAATGATGAAATAAATACTTTCGATCATGTAATAAAATCATTGATCGAGGTTTGTGGTCACGACTCCATCCAGGCCGAACAATGCGCCATGCTGGTTCACCTGAAGGGCAGCTGTGATGTGAAGGTCGGATTGCCTGCTTCTCTCATAAGTATGAGCCGCGCCCTGAATCAGAAAGGTCTGAATTCCAAAGTCTGTCCTGGAATATAGCGCATCGCAGGTTACCCTGAGGCTATCTCTGAATAAAATCTATTATTCTCCGATTTTGTCGTTCTTGAATCCTGTGCTTAAATTGTAACAAATGTTACAATTTACTTCTGTTCCTTCCTGAATATGTGATGCAGTCCCGAATCAAAAACTGCCAGGAATACGACTCCTGCAATTATATAGAATACAATCTGGGGAATAGTTATGCCTGAGGTAAGTTCCGGAAATGAGAAGTTAAAGTTTTCCGGGAATTTAAAGTCAGGCAGGGGCATGCTGCCTTCCGGAACAAACAAGGCAGCCACAGCCAGCGCCAGGAACAGAGCCCCGAAAACAACAGGCACCATGGAACTTTTCTCTGTGCTTACCGGCTTTTTTTCCATGTATATATGCGACATGACCTTTGAGGAAAACCCTTCCGGCGCTTGTTCGATGCTTTCAGCATCCATGTAGCGCCTCAGTCCGTCTTCACCATATTTATCTTCTCTGCTCATTGGTATATGTGTTTTTCTTTTCTGACTTTTCAATTATTTCGAGCATCTTTTGCCTTGCCCTGAACAGCTTTACCTTAATTGTCGATTTCGGCAATGCAGTAACTGAGGAGATCTCATCGTTGCTGAGCTCCTCATAGTAGAACAGGCTTATCAGTGCACGCTCCTCCTCGGAAATTTTCTGAAGAGCAAAATTCAGAAGCGAATTCCTGTATTCCCTGTCGGCTTCCACCTCAGAGTCGCTCACAGCATGAAAATCGCACGCATCTGCAGGAAAATCTTCAAGGGACAGGGTGCCTTTCCTCTTCATCCTTATAAATGAGATGGCGGTATTGTACACTATCCTGTAAAGCCATGTTGAGAAAGAACTCTTCATCTTAAAGCCGCTCAGGGACCTGTAAGCCTTCAGGAATGAGTCCTGTGCTATCTCCTCGGCATCTTCCCTGTTCCCGCAAATCCTGAATGCAAGGTTGAATACATGATCCTTATGATGGTTCACCACAAATTCAAATGCATCAGAATTTCCTTTAAGAATCTGTTCAATGTAAAATATATCGCCTTTGTAATACATTATTTTTAATCACTCATTTGACGAGTGAATTGTTCCTGAGGTTACATCAGGTAAAAAATATTTAATTTTTTGTAACCTGGGCATCCGACATCAAGTCTAAAGGGCAAAACTAACAATCGATCATTCAAATCTTAAAATTAAAGTTATGGAAGTTTTAGTTGCCTTTATTGCATTTTTTGCTACAGTTTTCGGGATTATGTACCTTTTCTACACAACCCGTAATAAAGAACGTCTTGCCCTTATTGAAAAAGGAGCTGATGCCAGCCTGTTCGACATTAAATCCGTTTCATCTTTCTCCTGGGGTAAACTATCGTTGAAACTCGGTATGCTTGCCATAGGAATTGCCCTTGGCATACTTGTCGGAGCCATGCTTACCTACGGAGGAATGCTCGATGAGGATATCAACTATGCATCAATGATCTTCCTCTTCGGTGGTCTTGCCCTTGTCCTCTTCTATTTCGTTGACAGAAAGCTGAAGTAGAAAGAATTTTGCTTCAGAATTCAAATGAAGGGGCGCATTGTGCCCTTTCATTATTTTAAGTAACTCTCAATTGTCTTTTTTACAGCTTCCCTGCAAACCGAACAGTACCCTTTCGGCCCGTTGCTCTTCATCCTGCAGTCGAATTCCGGGCGAAATATGCCCTTTGCCGAATAACCTCCACCCTCAAACAGCCCGGTGGTATTCATATATTTTTCCTCAGGCGGAGTGGGGATCGGAGTTCCGGGCTTGATCATGCTTTTCCACTTTCCTTCAAAATTAACCCTGGTTGTTATATTTGGCTCCCAGGGCTCTACATCGAGCGGATAGAACTCATCATAGGCAACTTCAGAGGAATAATACTCATCTGCGAGACCTGCGAAACCATGACCAAATTCATGAATGAAGACGATCTTTGAAAGGGGATGTCCGGTTGTGGTGCCGCTATAATAATTATAAACTCCACCACCACCGTATTTTTCACTGTTAATAAGGACGATTATGTTGTCGTGAGGAACAGATGCTGCATAGTCATTGACCGATTTAATGTCAGTGGTTGTAAGGTACCGGTCAATGTTAAAGGTATAAAATGTAGAATTCAGGGGTGTGTTGGCATAGACCTTTTCTCCCGGAATGTCGGTACCTGAATTCTGAGAAACGGCTTCTACAGCCCAGATATTAAATTTTTCCCTGTATTCATTGTATGGAGCTTCAGCGAATAGTGCATCAGCCATGATCCTGACATCCGATCTGAATTTCTCCATTTCACCGGCTGTATAACCTTCTGCTATGAAGGCCAGGTCTACTGAATTCTGAGGTTCCCCTGAACCATAGATCCTTGTTGTCTGAACTTTAAGGGGTTCCTCATGAAGAATAAAATAATTCTCAGGATCTATCTGGCTTTCATATATTTTTGAAAAGCTTCCGTCCCTTTCACGGTTGCTCAGCACAAACCTGCATTTATTCCTTGGGAATGGCATTGTTGCAACTTCATAAAAGCTTCGTTCGATTGTTTTTGCTTCGGCCGTCGTCTGCCATTCCTGGAAGAGTGTGCAATATCCTCTCGAATATATGAGTGAACCGGAAGCTTCATCATACAGCTCGTATTTGAGATTCCCAGGTACATCACCTGTTACAGGAAGTGAATTCGGACCACCCCAGAAAGGTTCTTCCTTCATGCTAACGGGATAAACGAGTGTCTTTGAGGCATCGCCCGAGAACATGAAATCGAACCTTAAAACTTTCCCGGTGAAGTATTTTTCGAAATTATCCTGAGATTTAGACTGTACAGGAAGAAGAAGCAGAAAAAATATTAAATGTCGCATGAGAATAAAATTATAGTTGCTAATGCAAAATTAAAGATATTCAGGGAACGATAAATTATATAATTTTGCGACAAATAAATTGTGAAGTTGAATATGCCAGGATTTGGTGACCCTTCAGTTTTCCTGCAGGAATTTTTCATGCGGGCTGGCCTTGGTTCAGGCATATCGCTCTTTCTGAGCACACTCACGCTTGTTGCTGTGGTTTTTCTGCTGAGCTGGCTCTCAAACCTCATTGCCAAGGCAATCATTCGCAATATTGTTGCCAATGTTGTAAAGCGCACCACTTCAACATGGGATGACATCTTCCTTGAACAAAAAGTGTTTACCCGGCTTTCGCATTTTGCCCCTGCACTGGTTATCTGGTTCATGGCAGGCTGGGCTCTGAAGGCTTATCCTGCCTGGCTGATTGTCGTCCATAAGCTCACTTATATTTACATGGTGATGGCCGGGACCATCGTTGCTATATCGTTTATTAATGCATGGCACCAGATCTACAATACTCTTCCGATTTCGCAGCACAGGCACATAAAAGGTTACGTGCAGCTTGTAAAGATCTTCGTTTTTGTCATCACCTTCCTCATTCTCTTTTCTGTGATCTTCAAAAAGGACATCAGTACAGTTGTTGCAGGCCTCGGTGCAATGGCTGCTGTGCTGCTGCTCATTTTTAAGGATACGATACTCGGGCTCGTTGCCAGTATACAGCTTTCAGCGAATGAAATGCTGAAAATCGGTGACTGGATCACCATACCCGGCCGGGATGTTGACGGCACAGTGACTGACATCACCCTCAACACAGTCAAAATTCAGAACTTCGACAAAACCATCATAACTGTACCTACTTACGCCCTCGTAAATGAATCCTTCCAGAACTGGAAGGGCATGGAGGAATCCAGGACAAGGCAGATAAAAAGGGCTTTGCTGATCGACATGAAGAGCATAAGATTCATGGATGCTGACCTCAGGGCAAAACTTGCGAAATTCGAATCTCTGAAGGAGTACATCGAAACATTCGAGAAACAGGGAAGCAGGAGCAGAGATCCTTTCTTTAACCAGGGACTGCTTACCAATCTCGGAGCTTTCAGAAGGTATGCTGAATTATATGTCAAACAGCACCCCCTTATCGATAAGGGACAGGTTGTGATTTTAAGGCACAGGGTCTCTGATGGCAATGGGTTACCCTTGCAGGTATACCTTTTCACCACAGGTTACCAGATGATGCCCTACGAGAACCTCCAATCGGAAATATTCGAGCATCTTATAGCTATTTTGAACGAATTCGGTCTGAAATTGTTTCAGAATCCGACCGGCTATGATGTCATAGCCTCCAACAGTAACAATATCAAAACTGATTGAAAAAAAAGTAAAAAAATATGGCAGATCTAAACACCAGAATCAGCGATTTCGTCTGGAAGGACGTCCTGGAAAAGCATGTTAACGGCAAAACAGATCCCTTCTGGGAATCATTGAGGGGTACGGGTACGGAATTGTGGCTCGATACAGGTGATATGGCTGAGGCTGAAGCCAACTGGTCGTCGGAATTCAGCGCCCTTACTACAAACAATACCTTGTTAAACAAGGAGATACAAAAGGGCATATATGATGTGTTTATCTCAGAAGCAAAAGCTGTCGTTCGCGATCTGCCCCACGGGGACAGGGTCAAGGAGATTGCCTTCATTCTGAATGCCCGACACGCGCTGAGGCTTGCACAGAAATTCCGTGGTTATGTCAGCGTGGAGCTCCACACAGACACGGCTCACGACATAAAGGCTATATTTAATTACGGAAGAAGGTACCATGAGATATGTCCCGAACAGTTTATCGTTAAGGTGCCTTTGACGGCAGAAGGCCTGATAGGAGCCAGGATGCTGAAGGATGCAGGTGTTAAGGTAAACTTTACCCTTGGTTTCAGCGCAAGGCAGAACGTTCTGATAACACGTCTTGCAAGGCCGGATTATGTAAACGTTTTCCTCGGCAGGATAGGCTCATATATTATCGACAACAAGCTTGGCGATGGAACAGGGGCGGGGGAGATGGCGACAATTGCCTCACAGAACTGGGTTACAGGAATATCGGCTGAAAATCCCTGGCAGACAAAGCAGATTGCAGCCAGCATACGAAATTATGATCAGCTTGAGCTTCTTGCCGGCATTGACGTCTTTACAATTCCGCCGAAGGTGGCCGCAGC
>JBLNAO010000307.1:0-5481 GCA_050259395.1 Chloroflexota bacterium | reverse complement strand
GATGAACTGTCCTTTCTTCCTGGTCCTGCCAAGTTCCGAAGCAATATCGGTTGTGGGTTTGAGCCTGAGTATCAGTTCATTTCCGTGTTTCTTTATTTTTTCATCATGAACCGTCTCGGGAGTAAAATCGGCAACTGCTGCCGCCAGAATGGCAATATCACAGCCACTGAACCGGGCAATGCACGCGGAAGCCATTTCGGCTGCATTTGTAACATTTGTTACAATTACTGAATTGTCAGCAGGCTGAATACCGACCGGCCCAAGCACCAGCTGTACTTCGGCTCCGTAAGATGCTGCGGCATCTGCAAGGGCAATACCCATCTTGCCTGAAGAATGATTGCTTATGAAACGTACCGGGTCGAGCGATTCCCGCGTAGGGCCGGCATTTATGAGGATTTTTTTCCCCCTGAGCGGCTTACGGATTTTTTTTTTTGAAAGGAAGCTGTCGAGCTCCCTGACAATGTCTTCTGGTTCGGCCATTCGCCCTTTTCCTGAAAGGCCGCTGGCAAGCTCGCCTGTGGCAGGCTCAAGGATGATATTCCCGAAGGCTTTTAGTGTTTCTATGTTTATGGTGGTTGCAGGGTGCCTGAGCATGTCGAGATCCATTGACGGAGCCAGAAAAACCTGGCAACGGGCAGATAAGTAAGTTGTCAACAGGAGATTGTCTGCCATGCCACCGGCCATTTTGGCAATCGAATTTGCGGTTGCCGGGGCAATAAGGAACAAGTCGGCCCAGATTCCCAGGTCGACATGACTGTTCCAGTCGCCATCCGCCTGATTATAGAATTCAGAAAGAACAGGATTTTTCGAGAGTGTCGAAAGTGTCAGAGGGGTGATGAACTCTTTTGCATGTTCGGTCATGATCACTTTTACCTCGGCCCCCTCTTTAACAAGCAACCGGACGATATTGGCAGTTTTGTAAGCTGCAATACCTCCGGTTACGCCGACAAGTATTTTTTTGCCTTTCAGCATTAAAAGAATTATTGTTTCAGTTTGTCCGCATCGGGATTCCTGTAGAAGATTTTGCCTTCCTCAAGTTCCTGAAGCGCGATGAGCGTGGGTTTCGGAAGACGCTCATAAAACTTGGAGATCTCGATCTGCTCGCGGTTTTCGAAAACCTCCTCGAGGTTATCGTTGTATGATGCGAACTCTTCGAGCTTCTTGTTCAGTTCCTGCTTCATCTCAACACCGATCTGGTTTGCCCTCCTTGACACAACTATGACTGTTTCATAGATGTTGCCGGATCCCTTTGTGAGTGCGTCGAGATTCCTTGTAACGGTTGTTACTGGTGCGTTTGATTTCCTGTAATCCATAATTATTTTTGATTGTTTTCTCCTGTCTGCTGATCAGTGGGTGCTCCCACCGATTTCAGATATTTGTTTGTCTTTTCGTAAATACCGGTGACTTCCCTTGAATATTCTGTTTTCGGAAATTCCTCCATGAAGGAATAATAATCATCGAGTGCATCCTGGTACCTTTCCCTCTGCTTGGCGGGAAAGCTGTTCTGTGCATAGAGGAAAAGTGAATTAAGCTTGAGGAACATCATTTCCTCCCTGTATTTTGTTTCCGAATATTCCTTAAGGCTATTGGTCAGCGCCACAACAGCTGCACGGTATGCTTTCCTGTCGTAATAAAGTTTTGCGCTGAGATATGATTTTTCAACCAGCTTTTCCTCGAGTTCTTTCACGTACGTCCTGCATTCTTCAACCCTTGGGCTGTCCGGATAACGTGTCATGAAGAGCCTGAAGCCGTCAATTGCATTTCGGGTATTTTCCTGGTCTAGCTCGGGACGCGGTGCGATCTTGTAATCGCAATAGGCAGCCATGTAATTGCCATCTTCTGCGTGTTTGCCAAACGGAAACTGTTCAACGAACTGCTTGAAAAGCGTACCTGCCATGAAATAATCCTTCATGCCGTAATAGCTCATAGCATTCATCCAGTTAAGGTCCTCTCCCTCGGCGCTCGCCCTGTACCTTGGAAGTATCTGGGTGAGTATCTCTGAAGATTTGACGAACTGCCCGGCATCGTAATACTCCTTTGCTTTGGCTTTCTTAAGCTCATAATCAGAGCTTTTCAGCAGTTTTTCGTACTCACCGCAGGAGCTCACGAGAACCACCAGTATCAATAATATGTATAGTCTGAACTTCATAAAATTAGCAGCGCAAAAGTACATAAAAAATTTACAATCAGATTATAAAAACGTAATAATTGTGGGTTTATTTTGCCGGCAACATCTTTCCACAAATAGGTATAAATAGGTATAACGCGATACCCGTTAATCCCTAATTTTGGATCAAATTTTTTTTAAAAGCGCATTATCATGGATATATTTGAAAAAATCAGCAGGAACAGAGGGGCTTTAGGTCAGTACGCATTGGCAGGACAGGGTTACTTTATGTTCCCGAAGCTTGAAGGTGAAATAGCCCCGCGAATGAAATTCCGCGGAAAGGAAGTTCTTGCCTGGAGTCTCAACAACTACCTGGGACTGGCCAACCACCCCGAGATACGCAAGGCTGATGCAGACTACACAGCAAAATACGGGCTTGCTTACCCCATGGGTGCAAGAATGATGTCGGGACACACAACAGTTCATGAACAGTTTGAAGCAATGGCGGCTGAATTCGAAGGCAAGGAAGACGCATATCTTCTCAATTTCGGCTACCAGGGTATGATATCCATTATTGATTCGCTCGTAGACAGGCACGATGTTATCGTTTACGATTCAGAGGCTCATGCTTGCATCATGGACGGATTAAGGCTTCACATGGGCAAAAGATTCGTTTTTCCACATAACGATATAGAAAACTGTGAAAAACAGCTACAGAGGGCTACAAAGCTTGTCGAGGAGACGGGCGGCGGAATCCTCGTCATTACAGAGGGTGTATTCGGAATGGCAGGAGACCTCGGAAAACTTGACAAGATTGCAGCTCTCAAGAAAAAATATCATTTCAGGCTTCTCGTCGATGATGCACACGGCTTTGGCACAATGGGAAATACAGGAGCGGGCACAGGAGAACATTTTGGTGTCCAGGATGCCATCGATGTGTACTTCGCAACATTTGCCAAGTCGATGGCCGGCATTGGCGGGTTCGTAGCCAGTACAAAGGATGTGATAAGTTACCTGAAGTACAATCTTCGTTCGCAGATTTATGCAAAATCCCTTCCCATGGCAATGACCCTGGGAGCTATCAAAAGACTCGAGTTCATCAAGGCTCACCCCGAACAGAGGGAAAAGCTGTGGGTTATAGTGCGCGCACTGCAGAAAGGGTTCAGGGAAGCCGGGCTCGATCTTGGCAAAACTGAATCTCCGGTTACGCCTGTATTCATCAAGAGTGGCGTTAACCAGGCAACACAGCTGATCTATGATCTGAGGGAGAATTACGCGTTATTCTGCTCTGTTGTCGTATACCCGGTCGTCCCGAGGGATGTTGTGATGCTTCGTATCATACCAACTGCGGCACATTCACTTGATGATGTTGAATATACCGTTAAGACATTCAGAGAAATCAAGAAAAAGATAGACAGCAATGCCTATCCTGACAAAATAGCTGAATTCCCTAAATAACTGATTGATAACCTTTGATTTACAGTAAGAGCTGCGGTACCTGCCGCGGCTCTTTTTATATGTTTTCGAACAAAAACAGCCTGAAAACGGTTATATTCATCAAAACTGAAATTAATTTTCGGTTAAGAAGCCTAACTTGACGTTGCTGATGGATGCCAACCAGAATAATTTATTGAAGGGGTATAACATGTTGTTATATTTCGCAGGCAGCATGATAATGTTCGAACCTAATGAGGAATGCATAACAGATTTCTGGACCAAAGGCATATTGCGCAACCTGCCTGTTTCAAGCTGTAATCCAAATTTTATAAAGGCTGCAATACAACTCCGCGATTCCTGCAACAACAATCATGACATCTCAGAAAAATCTATGCATGAGGATTATCAAAGGCTTTTCAACGGTGGCGGGAATGCCCTCGCTCCTGCCCTCGAATCCATTTACAGGAATCACACACCTCCCGGTCAAAGGCCCGAGACGGTCACAGATTTCTACAAGGCTTATGGCTGGGAGTCAAAATTCAGCGGAAAGATCAGTGATGACCATCTTGGGGTTGAAATACTTTTTCTCACTCTGATGATCGAGAAATATCTTGAATTCGACGATGAAGCATGCAGGCGTGAGATGAGGAACGAGATAAGGCGGTTTATCAGGAAGCATATCCTTTCATGGATACCTGAATGGAATAAGGATGTCCAGGCTCACTCAAAAACTCTCAGTTTCAAGGGTGTTGGCACGCTTATACTTGCATGCAGCGAAGACTTGTTCAAAATGCTCGCTGAAGGCGAATGCAACACCGGTAAGCTCAAAAATTAGGATTGAAAAAACTCAGGATCGCTCCCATATAATATTCTCTCCAGCCTTCGGCAATATCGCCGTAATCATCGTCCGGGATGTTAGTCTGCTCGACTGTCACAACCGATTCTCCCTTGTCTGCAGATATCGTAATTGTTACAATCGATTTTTCTTCCTGCTCACCAAAGTACCATTCCTGAACGATTTTCCTGTCAGGAATGAATTCGATATTCTTTCCGGTGATATCACCCTCCCACAAGGAAAATTCGCTTCCGGGTTCGGTACTCATTACGGCCGGGTACCCTGACCATAATTCTATGGTTACCGGGTTCGTAATAGCCGCATAGATATCCGATGGTTCGGTATTTATTCTGAAAGTCTTTTTAAAGGTCTTCATCCTTGTCGAAGTATTTTTCTTCCCAAGATAAACATTTTATAACCAATATGGTTGTACATTTGACTTCTCTGAAAGATTCATCACTTCATAATTAAGATATCCAGCCGGCTTCATGAAACAAAAACTCATTTTTATATGTGTGATGATTTTCACACTGCCGGGCATTTATGCCCAGCGTGCCGGTGTCAGGGCCGGATTCAATCTTGCCCACTCGGATTACAGCGTGGAAGGCCTGGGAATAACCACCTCAAACCTGCCACGGTTCCAGGCAGGGCTGGTTGGCGAAATACCGGTTTGGAAGTCACTGTATCTGAATTCGGGGATTAACTATACAATAAAAGGTGTGAGCCTGAGCTTTTTGGGAAGCGAAATAGAATTTCCCATATCTTACCTGGAAGTGCCTCTGAACCTTGTCTGTAAATATGATCTCGGCCTCGCGAGGGTTTTCGGCCTGGCAGGTCCCTATGTCGGTTTTGGCTTGAAGGCCAAATCCATGAAGGGAAGCGATGTGAATGATATTGAATTCGGAAGCGCCGAAAATCAGATGAAAAGGATCGATTACGGGATTAATCTTGGCACCGGAATTGAATTTGAAAAATTCAGCTTTGTCGTTGGATATGGACTTGGCATCCCGAATCTCTCGAACCTTGCCGAAGAAAAAATGAAAAACGGGGTATTGTCGTTTACTATTGCCTGTATGCTGATAAATGCGGGAAAGTAGTTAAG
>JBLNAO010000306.1:0-5288 GCA_050259395.1 Chloroflexota bacterium | reverse complement strand
AGATATCTCCGGGAATCAGGAGCAAAGGCAGGCGGTTGATGGTTGCACATGCAGCTGCAGTTATCATGTTTGTTGCCCCCGGACCTATTGACGAAATACAGGCAAATGTTCCAAGCCTGTTTTTCATTTTTGCGTAGGCAATGGCAATATGGGCAGCCGATTGTTCATTCCTGGTCATGTAATAACGGAAATCGGGATTTTCAAGCAGGCCCTCCCCGACACCCGCCACGATACCATGCCCGAATATGCCAAGGCATCCTGCGAAAAAAGGATTTTCAATCCCGTCCCTCTCAACATGTTGATTTTTCAGGAACAGCACAAGGGCCTGTCCGACAGTCAATTTCTTAGTTTTCATAGTTAGTTTTTTAAAATCCTCCTTTGGACCCGATGAAATCCAAAGCTTCCTTAAGTGTAGGATTAAAGTTCGAACATCCGGGTTTTGTAACGAGAATCGCTCCGCAGGCATTACCCATACGGCAGCATTTATACCAGTCCCACCCTTTGAGATAACCATAAATGAAGCCGCTGGCAAATGCATCGCCAGCGCCAAGCACATTCACTACTTCCACAGGGAAACCCGGAATATCGGTGACTGTGCCATCGCTAAGGTAAACAGTGGAGCCTTTAGCCCCGCGTTTGACAACCAGGGCTTTGATCCCGAGTTTCATTATAGATTTGATCGAGGCATCGATATCGCCCCTGATCTCAGGAGCTGAGATCTGCTGGTTCCGGATCTTAATGTCAGCGGGATCGCTGAGCATGGTGGCCAGGATCTCTTCTTCTGTTCCCAGGGCAATTGTACAGCTTCTCAGAAATGCTCTTGCCATGATGCCGAAAGCCCTGGCATCATGCCACTGGTCAGCACGGAAATCAAGGTCAATCAAAATCGGAACATCATGTTTGACAGCTTCCTCGGCCGCAAAAAAACCTGCAGAGCGTGAAGGTTCCACATTGAGAGCGGTTGCGGATATTTCAAATAACCTGAAGGATCCTATTTCTGCATTGATCACATCATCTATATTAACCCTGGAATCAGCGCAATTCTCCCTGTAATATACCAAAGGAAAATTATCCGGAGGCTGTATGCCCAGGACAACCGCACTTGTACGAAACCCCGGCTTTCGTTGAATGAATTTCGTCTCGACACCTTCTTTGTTGAGAAAGTTCAGAAGGAAATCGCCAACCTGGTCCTGCCCTATTCCTGTAAGCAGGGCGGAGTTCAGCCCGAGCCTTTTTGTGCCGACTGCAATATTAAGCGGTGAACCGCCCACGTAAGCATTGAAGGCCTGGATATCGACAAAAGGAGCGCCTATGTTCGCCGAATACAAGTCTATCGACGAACGGCCGTAAGTGATAACATCATACTTTTTATCCATGATTTTTCAGATTCATTGTTCTTCGTTCATTTCCAATGTAACGAGCGGTATTCTCGGATCCATTCCCTTCCATGTTCCATATATCCATTTATGGTCAGGATCATCGCTGTTTGCCAGCAGCTGATCGCTTCCGGCAAGGAAGTTCAGGTAATAAATATTATATCCATGGCATGCCACGACCGGGTGATACCCCTCCGGAACCAAAACAGCATCGTTGTTATGTGCTTCAGCCAGCTCATCGAGGCTCCTGTCATCGTTATAAATTTTCTGGAAAGCGAATCCCTGAGGCTTGTCTGCCTTATAAAAATATATTTCCTCAAGACAGGCTTCAGTGACCTTCCCTGATGCGGGATCAGTTTTACGCTTATCATGCTTGTGCGCAGGGAAGGAGCTCCAGTTACCCGATGGTGTATAAACCTCCACACAAACCAACCGTTCGCATGCAGAACCTGGCGGTAATATGCTGTTGATCTGCCTGCTTGCATTATCGCCGCCACGGTATTCAATGCCCATCGAATTTACATCTTCCGGAGTGATCAGCCGGGCAGGATAATCTTTTTCAGAATGGCACCATCCGCATGCAATGTCTGCTTTGTCACCAATAGCAGTAATTGTAAAATCTGTATTTCCAGACAAATAAAAAGCATGAGGCAAACCCCTGAAGACATTTTTCCTTCCATTTTTTGTCACCCACTTACCTGATGAGGTCTCAGCAATGAAATTACCTGAAAGCAGTACAAAACAATATTCATTATTTCCGGTGTTTCCCGACCACTGCTCCCCATCCATTAATTCGCGGGCCATGAAATTAAGATACTTCCAGCCTGCTTCAGAAGATGTAACTGACTGATAAGTACCCGTATCATTCCCTGCCTTCGACAATAACCTGCATTTCCTGTCTCTGTTCATGATATCTCCTTTCCTGACATTAAAAAATTGCATTTCCCTGCAACAAAATTCTCAAGTTCCTGCATATATAACCTGCCGGGGATAACCATGTCGAACTTGTCAGGGTCGTTAATGAAAAATTCCCGGTGCACTCTCGTCCAGATCAGGCGCATGTCAGTTGCAATATTTATTTTTACAACACCCTGCTTAACAGCCATCATCAGCTCATCCCCGGAAACTCCTTTGGCATATTCAAAGATTTTACCTCCAGCGTTGTTGATCCTGTTGACTTCATCAGGAGGGACACCCGATGCACCATGAAGCACAAGCGGAAAACCGGGAAGCCTCTCCCCGATCGCAGCAAGAATGTCGATCTGAAGGCCTTTTCCCCCTGAAAATTTATAAGCTCCGTGACTTGTTCCCACAGCAACGGCCAGGCTGTCGCATCCTGTGCTTTTCACAAATTCTCCGGCCTGGTCAGGGTCGGTATACAGAGCCCCATCCGGGGAGACATTGATATGATCTTCCCTTCCGCTCAGCACACCAAGCTCAGCTTCAACAGCAATACCTTTCTCATGTGCCCTCCTCACAACTTCAGATGTGATACGGATATTCTCTTTAAATGACTCTGCAGATGCATCTATCATCACCGATTGATACTCACCGGAATTTATTGCATCGATGCAATGATCGTAATTGCCATGGTCGAGATGAAGAGAAAATGATACCGAAGGATATATCTTTTCCGCAGCGGAAACAAGCCCTCCGATCATCTCAGGCCCTATATAATTTCGTGCAACAGGAGTAACTGCAATCAAAACGGGAGTTCCGGCTTTCTGTGCACCTCTGAAAACTCCGTGAACCTGTTCCGCATTAAACACGTTGAAAGCTCCTATCCCATACCTGCCGAGTGCAGGATCATATAAATCTCTTACAGGGGTTCTCATGACATGTCACCAGAAAAAATAATACAGAACGGCGAAAATTCCACAAATGCCGATTGTTGCAATATTGAATGTAGCCGGAGTATCGAAAAGACCTTTCCTGATAAGGATTGCTTTCCGGTCCATTCTCCTGCTCCGATTATTGATGATCATAATAAGGCCCAGAAGAGTGAATCCTGTAACCAGGACATAAACTGCTTCGAGGGCAACATCCTTCATTGAAGTGGTAAAAAAGCCTGCGATTATTCCGGTTAGCAAAGCGGCAGCTGCCATCCTGATCCCCAGGTTAACCTGCTTCCTTGCATAAGCCGGGTCAATTACATTATCAACATTGTCGGATTTATCTGCTAGGCTCATCCCCACCATAACAAAAGAAAGAATAATGAAAACATAACCTATACGGAGAACAAACGGCATATCAGGATTGACCAGCTTGAATGCTATTCCCAGCGGTATTGTCAGCAGCGCTGTCCAGAGTGCAGCCTTTGAAGACGCTTTCTTCCAGAATAAACCACAAAAGAAGATCAGGAATTCACCGGGATAAATAAAGCCGGTATATTCCTGTATATACTGGTATGCCTGGTCGAGGGTCCTGAGTTGAGGCGCTACGACCGTTGCTATTGTAAGAGCTGTGAGTGCGACTATTATGCCAACCCTCACCAGTTGCTTCTCTGTTGCTTTTTTATTGATAAAGTTCTTGTAGATGTCCATTGTGAATACCGTGGAAGTGCTGTTTACGATCGAGCTGATCGACGAGACTGCCGCTGCCGCTATGGCAGCAAACGACAGGCCTGTGACTCCGGCAGGGACAATATTTGCGATCAGCCAGGGATATGCCTCATCAGATTTACCCAGTTTTGTTCCTAGTGCAGCAACTGTTATGCCGGGTATTACAACAAGAAGAGGAACAAGCAGTTTCAGGTATCCTGCAAATGCAACGCCAAGCTGGGCTTCTTTGATATTTTTCCCGGCAAGACCCCTCTGAATGATGAACTGGTTAAAACCCCAGAAACTAAGGTTGGTGAGCCACATCGAGCCAATGATGACTCCAAGTCCGGGAAGGTCTGAGAAAGCATCTTTCAATCCGCCAGAACCATCAGGAGTGAATATGGTTCCTTTTTTGATTATCATATGAAACTTCTCAGGGACCCTTTCCAGCAGCTCGGAGAAACCGGCAAGGACACCATTGCCGTCACTCAGGTAATTCAATGCGAACCCGGTGGTAATAAGTCCACCGAAAATAAGGACGATTACATTTATCACATCAGTCCATGCGACTGCCTTCATGCCTCCGCGCAAAGAATAAATTGCCGAAAAGACTGAGAAACCGATTACCCCGTAAACAAGCGGGATCCCTATAATCCGCTCCATTGCCAGCGCACCCAGGTAAATGACTGAAGTCATGTTCACAAAGATGTAAACCAGCACCCAGAAAACCGCGAAGCATGTACTCACCCTTATGTCGTAACGCTCGCTCAGAAAGTGTGGCATTGTGAAAATTTTCCTGTCGATAAACACCGGCAGGAAATATTTCGCGACGAAAATCAGCGTGATGGCTGCAATCCATTCATAAGCAGCTATCGCAAGCCCTATTGCATAACCTGAGCCGGACATTGCAATAAAATGTTCGGCTGAAATGTTGGCTGCAAGCAGGGTGGACCCGATAGCCCACCATGGCAGAGAACGGTTTGCAAGGAAATAATCCTGTGAAGTTTTTTCAACCCCTTTTTTGGAGCGGGAAACCCATAAACCTGTAAATACGATCACAGCAAAATAAAGGATGCTGATGATCCAGTCAATAGTATTGAAATGTTTCAATCAGAATCAGGTGTTCGGTAAAACATCAAAGCTTTAGAGTCAAAAAATTGTTATCAAAAGATAAAACAATTTACCCAATAAAAAAATAGCCTGACACTTTACCTCTTCTGATTTTAAAACAGTTTCATTCCTGCCCGGGCATTTGCATCTACCGTACTTCCGGTCCTGAAGCTCTTTCAGCAACCTCGGGCCTGGCCTTCCTGTACAGATCGATAAGTCTTTTCCTGTATATCCCTCTGATTTCAGAATCATTTTCCTCAAC
>JBLNAO010000305.1:0-5002 GCA_050259395.1 Chloroflexota bacterium | reverse complement strand
CTACCAGGCGATGGCGGGAATGAAACAGGATCTTGAGAAAATCAAGAGAAAACTGGGGAGGGATATTTCGGATGTAAGAGAAGAACATTAGTTGCACAGAGGTTCACAGAGGACCACAGAGGACCACAGAGGACTATATGGAGAAATACCTAAGAAAATATCGCATTTCATCAACAAGGTTACAGAATTGGGATTACGGATGGAATGCAGCATATTTTGTGACAATCTGCACTCATAACAGAGAATGGTATTTTGGTAAAATCGAATCAGGAATTATGATTTATTCGGAATTAGGTTCAATTGCCCATAAATTATGGACAAAAATTCCGGAACATTTTCCATTTGTCGAATTATCCGAATTTGTGATAATGCCGGATCACATTCATGGAATCATAATCATAAACAAACCACATCAATACGGCAATCCGGTAGATGTAGAGACGCAAAATTTTGCGTCTCTACATCCGTGTTTTTCAAAAAACCGTTTTGGCCCGCAATCGGAAAACCTGGCATCAATAATCAGGGGATATAAAATCGGGGTTATAAAATATGCCCATGAAATTGAATCAGGGTTCAGATGGCAGCCACGTTACCATGATCATATAATTCGTGATAATATTGAATATGAACGTATTACCGATTACATTCGCCAGAATCCGCAAAAATGGGATCGAAGATGATCAATGATTCACTCCTACGATCCTTTTTGCATTACAGCCAATCAAAAATCGTTAATCCTTGTTCTTAAATCAGAATATCCATTCACCATTTACGAATTTTACCGGGATTTCTTTATCTGCCATATCCAGATTCATTTTAATATGAGGTAAGCTCAGCAGTTCTTCCATATCTGTCCTGTCGGGATTGTCAGAAGACATTATAATAAAAGCTCCCGGCTCAAAGTACTTCCGGAGCGTTGGCGATTCGCAGAGTACGGGTGTATCCTTCGGAATGCCCTCAATCACCTTTTTAAAAATCTTCATCACATCAGCATCCCATGCGAGTATAAGAAATACTTTTCCAGCGCCTGCTTTCAACATTCTTGAGGTATCTTTATCGCTGTCTGCATTTGTCTCTTCATAAACAGCGAATCCTGGTCCCCCGTCAACAGCCAATAACCCCGGGGAGACTTCGTGAAAGTGAGGGCTAATCTTTATCGCCACGGGTGCGAGATCCCTGAAGTGTTTAATAAGCCGGCATGCCATGGTTGTCTTGCCGGACTTGCGCGATGTTCCTGAAATTATCAGGAGGTTAGGGTAACAGTACACTATAAGAAGAATTTCGGATTTCGGACTTTCAATTCTGATCAGTCTGAAAATAAGCGTTTATCACAAATTAGAAATTCACAAATTCGAAATTCTAAATGCTACTATTCCTTCGAAAGCTCCACTATAAGCTGGATGACCTTTTCGTTGTCAGTTTCCGGTATCTTGCCTGTATACAATGCCCTGCAGATACGGTTTTTGTCGAGGATTACAACTGAATAGCTGTCCTTCGGAAGACCCCATTTTGTCTGGAGCACACCGTCGTAGTCAAATAATATGGTAGTATTGAATTTCTTTGCTTTCTTGCCTGCAATGCTGCGGATCAGTCCGTTCGGCTTCCATGTTGATTTGCAGTCAACAATACCGAAGCCCTTGAAATAATCCCTGCTTATCCTTTTGTCAATGTCAACAGCTTTATTCACGGCTTCATTGAACGGCTCATTAAGTTCTGATTCATCAGGATCGACATAATTGACCTGGATAACCTTCCCGGCCCATGAATCCATCGTGAATTCTTTCTTGTCAGCATCTGTGAACATCCATTCGGGAGCCTTCATTCCAACCGCCAGTTTCTGCTGTGCAAGAATCAACGGTAATGCCATAAAACAGAGGAAAAAAGTGATGATGATCTTTTTCATAAGTCGGGTTTTAAGTTTAGGAACTAAATATAGGAATTATTTATAAGAAATTAATTTATACAGTTTTTATCCATTATCCGGCCAACTGTATTACTTTTGCACACTGATTTTTTTATATGCAGTCAATCCGGAATATAGCTATTATAGCCCACGTCGATCACGGCAAAACCACCCTGGTAGACAGGATCATACAGGAATGTAAAGTACTTGATCAAAGAAAGGAAACAGGAGATCTTATTCTCGACAGCAACGATCTTGAAAGGGAAAGGGGTATAACAATTCTCTCCAAAAATGTGTCGGCAATGTACAAAGGTGTCAAGATTAATATCATCGATACACCCGGACACGCCGATTTTGGAGGTGAAGTGGAACGAGTTCTTAAAATGGCCGACGGGGTGCTCCTCCTTGTGGATGCTTTCGAGGGACCGATGCCCCAGACACGTTTTGTGCTCGGGAAAGCTGTCAACCTCGGATTGAAGCCCATAGTTGTAGTCAATAAAGTTGACAAGGAAAACTGCCGTCCCGATGAAGTGCAGCAGGATATATTCGAGCTGATGTTCAACCTCGATGCATCTGACGACCAGCTTAATTTCGAGACGGTCTTCGGATCGTCAAAGCAGGGGTGGATGGGAAAAGACTGGAAAAACCCCTCGAAAGATATAACATACCTTCTCGATACAATTCTCGAACAGATACCGGAGGCACCCTACAATCCGGGAACAGCCCAGATGCAGGTTGCATCTCTCGATTATTCCAGCTATGTTGGACGAATTGCCATCGGAAGGGTATTCAGAGGCGATATTAATATCGGTGAAGATTACACTCTCTGCAAAAAAGCAGGGGAAGTGAAGAAAGTCAGGGTGAAAGAGCTTTATGTTTTCGAAGGACTGGGACGCGCAAAAACAGATACAGTCCGCTGTGGAGATCTATGTGCTGTGATCGGACTGGAAGATTTCGAAATCGGCGATACCCTTGCAGATCTCCTTAACCCTGAAGCTCTTCAGCGCATCGAGGTCGACGAACCCACAATGAGCATGGTGTTTACAATCAACAACTCACCTTTCTTCGGAAAAGAAGGAAAATTTGTGACTTCAAGGCACCTCCGGAACAGGCTTATGCGCGAGATCGAGAAGAATCTTGCATTGAGAGTCGAAGAGACAAATTCGGAGGATACTTTCAATGTATTTGGCCGAGGTATACTTCACCTCTCCATCCTTATCGAAACAATGAGGAGGGAAGGATACGAGTTCCAGGTAGGGAAGCCGAAAGTGCTTTATAAGGACATCGATGGCGCGAAATGCGAGCCATACGAGACGCTTACAATCGATGTTCCCGCAGATTTTTCAGGGAAGGCAATCGAGCTGGTTACCCAGAGAAAAGGAGAGATGATTGTCATCGAGCCGAAAGGGGACCTCATCCATCTTGAATTTGACATTCCTTCACGTGGACTCATCGGTTTGAGAAATAACATGCTTACGGCAACTTCAGGTGAAGCTGTTATGCATCACCGGCTGAGAGGCTACGATAAATATAAAGGTGACGAGCTTATTCCCAAACCTAATGGCTCGCTGATCTCGCTCGATCAGGGCATGGCAACCGGTTATGCAATCGACAGGCTGCAGGACAGGGGCAGGTTCTACATCGATCCGGGTGACCAGGTTTACAAGGGCCAGGTTATAGGGGAGCATACCCGTTCCGGAGACCTCGAGGTGAATATTATAAAAGGGAAGAAGCTGACAAACATGAGAGCTTCCGGTTCTGATGAAGGTTTGAAGATCGCACCCAGGATCAGGTTCTCGCTTGAGGAATCGATGGAGCAGATAAAAGATGATGAATATCTTGAAGTTACGCCTCTTAATCTCAGGATGAGAAAAATGCCCGGTTATAAATTCGCCTAAAATTTGTAATTTGGGAGTATGAAAAAAATAACTCTTCTTACTGCCCTTTTCCTGTTTATTACCGGTATTGCAGCTGCTCAGGAAACCAATTATGCCGCTCTCGGCATTGACATTTCAGGCGGTAATATTCCCAAAGGCCTGAATGAAGGCGATAAAGCTCCCGATTTCACAGGTTATGACCAGGCCGGCAAACAGGTTACTTTAAAAAGTTTTTTGGAGAAGGGTCCTGTCGTAATGTTCTTTTATCGTGGAAACTGGTGTCCCGCGTGCAACAAGCAGCTCCAGGCTTACCAGGATTCACTCCGTCTTATAACGGATCAGGGCTTCACTCTTGTTGCCATAACTCCCGAATCGATCGAACATGTCGAACAGACAGTGAAGATGCATAACCTTGCCTTCCAGGTTATTTACGATTGCCAGGAGAAGATCATGCAGGATTACGGTTTGATGTTCGATGTAACCAAGGATTTCCAGAACCTTGTCATGAAAAGCCTGAAGATCAGCATTGCGGAGCATAATGGGAGGGAAGCAGCCCATCTTCCAATAGCCGCAACTTATATTATCAATAAAAACGGGTATTTAACCTCACGGTATTTCGATCCGGATTTCCACCACAGGGCTTCAGTCAACTGGATCATGAGAAAGATGGCAACAGCCATGTAGCAAAAAATGCTCAATTAAGTCTTTCCGCTGCTTTTCTGAAGAGTCTCATGTTTTCGAGTGAGGTTCCCGGCGTTATTTCACATCCGGCAGAAACTATGCATCTCCCTCCTGCATCACTGTAGTCCTGCTGCACAGCATTATAAATAATTTCTCCCGGGCCATTCTCGATTATAGTCACCGGATCGCATTTTCCGCAGAAAACCTGGTGCTTCTTCAATGCTGATGCGGAACTTGAAATATCCTTCACAAGGTGGTCAATATCAATAATATCAGCATCTGTATTGATCATTTCATTAAGAAGGGAAGTCGTATCTCCGCATATGTGAAGCTTGGCAACAGCTCCAAAAGAGTGAACACACTCCACAAGCTTTTTCTGTCTTTCGAAAGCAAAAGTCCGATACAATTCAGGACCGATCTGTGAGCAGAATGCATCGCCGATACCAATGCAGTGAGCCCCTGCTTTCACCTGCAATTCGATGAAATCATATGCGCTTTCCATTATGACCCTCATAGCTTCTTCCACAGCTTCCTGTTCGAT